>CAZNGU010000098.1:0-6787 GCA_964572325.1 uncultured Methylomarinum sp. | reverse complement strand
ATAGTTAATGCCTCCAGTGTATTAAATTCGGCCTGCTTTTGCTGGCTAATGTCCAATAGGGTTCCAATCATGCGTTTTGGAAAGCCGTTTTCATCACGTTCTACCAGTCGGCCACTATCCAGTACCCAGACCCAATGACCTTGTTTATGCTTTAAGCGCAATTCGCATTCGTACTGGCTGATCTCACCATCAAAATGTTTTTCCATAATCTGGCTGGAGCGAGTTAAATCTTCTGGATGAACTTTGCTCGTCCATGAGGCCATATTTAAAGGTTGTAATTCAGCAAGTGTGTGCCCGGTTATGGCTGCCCAGCGTTCATTAAATTCAACCTCACCCGTCATGGTTTGCCAATCCCAGATGCCTACGCCGGTATTCTCCATAACCAGTTCCAGGCTTTCAGTGCTTTCTTTTAGTCTAATTGCTGCTTGTTTTTGTGCGGTAATATCAGTACGGATTGCAAGATAATTTTTGGGTTTATGATCGGTTCCCATGGTGGCAAGAATGGTACTTTCTACCCAATATAATTGCCCGCTTTTAGATTTATTACAGATTTCACCTTGCCAGACCTCACCTTTGGCAATGGTTTGATATAGTTGGTGAAAGAAATTAGTACTATGGGTGCCTGAGTTGAGTAGACGATGGTTTTCCCCGATCAGCTCATCACGGCTATAGCCACTGACTTGACAAAATTTTTCATTAACTTGTGTGATCGTGCCTTTTATATCGGTTATGCTGAAAATAGCATGTTGATTGATGGCAAATTGCTGTTCTGTCAGCTCAGTCATTACTTCTTGAGCAATTTTATTGCTTTCTTCCAATGCTTCAAAGCTTCTGATACGTGCTTCTAACATTTTGTTGAAAGACTGGGCCAGCAAGCCTATTTCATTGCGAGTTTTCAGGTTCACTCGCTGAGTCATATCTCCTTCAGTTATAGCATTGACGCTTTTTATCAGTTTAATGAGAGGGATTGTTAAGCGTTTTGCCAGAAAGTAACTTAGAATTACTACCAGAATACTAGTCAATAATACTATTGAGTAGATGTTTTTTTCTAGCTTAGATATAGCTTCAAATGCTTTCTTGTATGCTATTTCGCTAATTATTATCCAGGTGGTGCCTGGTAAATGGAGTGTATTGTGTATTCCTATGACTTTATGGCCGTCTGGATCAATATATGTAGAAGCAGTTTTGTTCTGATTATCAGCTGTTTCTTCTTGCGTACTTTGTTCTTTTTTCCATTGTTTAAATTGTTTGGTATCAATTTTTCTTTTCAGTATTTGTGAATAGTCTTGTTTATAAGCTGTACGTAACTTGCCATCCTCACCCACGATGTAATGTTCCAATGAGTCGTTTTTTTCAAGATCATTATTGAGTGTTACAAAAAATTTATCGAAATTAAGCTGTGTTGCCTGTACTCCAATTATGTTTCCTGATTCTTCCTTTATGGGGGTGGCTATGAATCCAGCCAGGCGCTTATCATTAGGTGGGTAGAATTCAAAATCACTAAATAGTGTTTTACCCGTTTTAATACTGTTTTTTACGCTTTTAGCAAAGCGAGAATTTTTTAGTTCATGGCTAAAAAGCTGAGTACCCAAATTGTTTTTTTGAGTAATAGAGAAAAGAATATTGCCTTCTAGATCTATTAGAAAAACATCATAAATATAATCATGATGCGGTTTCATGGCTAGTAAGTCTTGTTTTTTAGTTTCAATCAGTTGCCTCCATGCTACAGATTTAACATAGTCCGGCAAGGTTTTTTTGCTTTGTACCCATTGTGTTTTAAGTTGACTCAAAAGCTTAATGGTTTGAGGGCTGTCTGCCTGGCTTTCTGCCTCCATAAAACGATAATTAAACCAATTTTGAAGATAGTGTATATTAGATTGAGCTACTTGTTTTAATTGTTTAGATGCCGATTCATGCAAAATTTCAGAAGCTTGCTGGGATGCAATAAATGCAGTTAATAGCATTGGGATAAGGGCTAGAAGTAAAAACCAGATCAGTAATGTTTTCTTCAGTGAATAACGGAAAACTGTGGTGTGTGTTTGCTGTTGAGTTGTTTTTTTCATGCAGGAGACGGAGGGAGCTATAATCACTATGGCTATACGCAAAGTGTATATTGACGGTGTCCTGTTACTTGTTGCGTATTTCTTTATAAATTGATCTTGATCAAGTTCTCAAGCCATTCGGATTTTAAGTATAGTGATTAATTTACAAAAAGGAATTTGTTTTGTTTCTTAGTTTTATCTAAAAGTATTCATGGCTTTAGATGGTTATTTATTGTATAATTACCGGTTATTGTTTTTTTATGCTTTTTAGCTTATGTTTGCTGGATTGCGTTATCCTCATTTAGGTATCTTTAATGTCCGAAACCCCCATCGAATCCATTTCTTTTAGTGATTTAGCGCTGTCCGAGCCTGTATCAAAAGCAGTTGAGAAGGCTGGTTATGAAACACCATCGCCCATTCAGGCTCAAATCATACCTTTTATGTTGGCGGGTAGGGATGTATTGGGTCAGGCTCAAACAGGCACAGGTAAGACGGCAGCATTTGCATTGCCTATCTTATCTACTATAGATATAAAGATTAAAACCCCACAGGTACTGGTTTTGGCACCTACGCGCGAGCTGGCAATACAAGTTGCTGAAGCATTTCAAGGCTATGCCTCTGAACTGAAAGGTTTTCATGTGTTGCCAATTTATGGTGGACAAGAATATGGGATCCAGCTAAAACAGCTTAGGCGAGGTGTTCACGTTATTGTAGGAACGCCAGGGCGTGTTATGGATCACATGCGAAAAGGTACTTTAAAGCTTGATCAACTGACTACACTGGTTTTGGATGAAGCGGACGAGATGTTACGCATGGGCTTTATTGATGACGTGGAGTGGGTGCTTGAACAATTGCCACAGAAAAAACAGATTGCTTTGTTTTCTGCCACTATGCCTACCGTTATTCGAAAAATAGCGCAAAAATACTTACACAATCCAGAACAAGTCACCATTAAAGTTAAAACCACTAGCGCAGATAATATCCGTCAACGCTACTGGCTGGTTAGTGGTGTGCACAAATTGGATGCTTTAACCCGTATTCTTGAAGCGGAAAATTTTGATGGTATGATTATTTTTGTGCGTACCAAAACAGCGACTATTGAATTAGCTGAAAAACTGGAGGCCAGAGGGCATTCAGCATCAGCTATTAATGGAGACATGTCTCAGCAATTGCGAGAGCGGGCGATTAATCATTTAAAACAAGGTAAGCTGGATATTTTAATAGCAACTGATGTTGCCGCCAGAGGGTTGGATGTAGACCGTGTTACCCATGTGGTTAATTATGATATTCCTTATGATACCGAATCATATATTCATCGCATTGGTCGAACTGGACGGGCTGGACGTAGCGGTGATGCTATCTTATTTGTTTCCCCCAGAGAAAGACGTTTGCTTGGCAATATAGAACGGGCAACGAAGAAAAAGGTGGAGCAAATGCAGCTACCTTCTACTGAGTATATAAATAATGCGCGTATTTCTCGTTTTAAACAGCGGATTACTGATACTTTATCGGCCGATGAATTAAGTTTTTTTACGCAGTTAATAGAGCAATACCAGTCTGAGCATGATATTCCTGCTCTTGATATTGCAGCGGCATTAGCTAAAATTTGCCAGGGTGATACGCCGTTATTACTGAAAGACATTCCTAAAAGAACACATAAAGAACGGTCTGAGCGCAATGATAAAACGAGCCGTCGAGGAGAGCGTGATCGAAAACCGAGGCGTGACAAAAGGGAGCAGTCAGATATTAAAATGGAATTGTACCGAATTGAGGTAGGGCATAGTCATGGAGTTAAGCCGGGCAATATTGTTGGCGCAATTGCTAATGAAACGGGAATTGATGGTGATCACATTGCTCGGATTAAAATTGAAGAGAATTACAGCACCGTTGAATTACCGGCGGGTATGCCCAAAGAATTATTTCAGGAATTGAAAAAAGTCAGGGTGGTTGGTCAGCAATTGAATATTTCCTCACTGGATAAAAACTTAGTAAAAAAAGCCAAAGGAAAAAAACGGGTGGGATCTTCTTCCAGGCGAAGTAAACAAAAGCTTAACGATTAAAGTGCAAAAAGTGCTGCGCTATAATTTAAAAGATATTGAATTTCCATTCTAAAGTTATTTCGTGCACGAATAAGTTTCTGTAATGGAAATGGAGCGAAGGGGCTGGCATGTCCAAAATATACATTAGCCAGTCATAAAGGGGGAGCTAAAGGTTTATGTAAACCTGGTAGTGCAAGGGATATGAAGAGTTGTATGAAATGAGAATTTCAAGTACGGTTCTGTGAGAGCCTGAGGGGGAGGTTCCCATGTGTGAGACTCGAGCAACTATTTGTACAAAGCTTTCCTCTATTACTCACACCCTTACCTACGACCGCCATGGAGGGTGGAAGTGTCAATGGATTGCCTGGAGCAATCTTTACCATCGGTGTAGCTAAAGCAGGAGATGGATAAAAAATAAGCAAGATGTCGAAGTTATTTCGGATAGCCTTCTAGAACTGCTTATTACCCATAAATTCTCGTACACAAAGCCAGCTATAGACAACGGCCTCTTAAGCTCTCCTGCCCCCCGAGGGGGAGGGCTTTTGAACCAAGTCAACAAAGATATTATATGTAATAAACTATGGGTAATGGCCAGTCCTAGAGTATTGAAAGTTGGCCAAATAGAGCCTGTTGCCAGGAGTGAAATAGCTTCAGCTATTTCTGAAACAGCAATAGCTAAAGCTATTGGACTCCAATTGTAAAGTATATTGTGTGCAGCTACTTTTATGGGTAATAGGCAGTCCTAGTATCCCTCATCTTACCCTTTCACTTTGGCAGGAGCTATGTCAGGCAATGCAATTGCGAAGTATAGCTACCATGGCAAATTATAGTAGGTTTTAAAGAATTGCAGCTTCTTTTATTCGAGAACTAAATGACAGAGTTTATCTTCAATATCTATTCTTTTTGCCAGCTGTTCGCCCAGCCCGGATAAATCAGTTTCCAGTTCATCCACGTTTAATGTATGTTTGTTGTCATCGTATTTGTCATTAAATGACATAACGGATTCAGTTATTTGAGAGAATTCGATATATAAGTTTTTGGCTGTTGTTAAAACCCCGTCTCTTCGTTCAGTTCCTGAAAGTAAGCGTTCATATACGCCAAAATGTCCAAGGGAAACATAATCAATTAATAATTGAGAAAACTGGGTTAATAGAGATTGCATTTCATAAGAACATGAAAAAGGTTTTTGTTCTGCCACTTTACAGTAAAAAGACCACACTTGGTGTCTTTCATCTTGTAGCTCTGCAACAAGATGCTGATTAAATTGGCGCCTTTCCAGGTTTGATTGTAGGACAGCTGACATAAATGACTCCTTGTTTTAAGTGGGTGTATCTAATTTAGGCTATTTGTTAAGTTAATACAACAAATATTTAAAAAATAAGGAAAGTTTATGTTTTTTGTGTCAATTATCATCCCTGTATATAATCGTTCTTCTTTGTTAAAAAGGGCTTTAGATTCGCTCTATAATCAAACTGTAGCTGAATATGAAATTATTGTTGTAGATGATGGTTCTACCGATAATACGGCAGAAATGTTGCGACTTTTTTTCCCTGAAATTAATTATATTTACCAATCTAACCAAGGTGTCAGTGCTGCTAGAAATAAGGGCTTAGAGCATGCGAAGGGGGATTGGCTGGCTTTTTTGGATTCGGACGATGAATGGTTGCCGGGTAAATTAGAAACACAAATAAATGCCTTGCAATTAGAATCTGAATTTAAGGTTTGTCATACTGAAGAGCTCTGGGTCAGAAATGGTATCAGAGTAAATCAAATGCAGAAACATAAGAAAACAGGAGGCTGGATTTTTAGGCAATGCCTGCCTTTATGTGCCATGTCTCCTTCCTCGATTTTGATTCACCGTAGTGTGTTTGATGCAGTAGGTAGCTTTGATACCACACTTCCAGCTTGTGAAGATTATGACCTGTGGTTAAGGATAACAGCTAAATACCCCGTTCTTTATATTGAAGAGCCACAAATTATTAAGTATGGAGGGCATCAAGACCAGTTGTCTAAAAAATACTGGGGGATGGATCGCTTTAGAATACAAGCACTGCACAATATTATTTCAGCAAATGAATTGTCTGTAGATGATAAACAACAAGCGGTCACGATATTATTAAAAAAGTGTAATATTTTTCAACAAGGGGCTTTAAAGCGGGGCAAAACAGCAGATGCTTTACATTATCAGAAGCTTATTGATTGTTATGTGACAGGGCTTTTTTAGCACGCTATCAATGGTGTGTCGTTGATGGGCGTCAGAGGTTTTTTCTTGTACATTAAAAAAGGCCGAAGTCGCAAGACTTCGGCCTTTTTTAGTTTGAAAGCATCTAAATAGGCGTTTAACGTTTTGAGTATTGAGGACGTTTTCTGGCTTTGTGTAAGCCCACTTTTTTGCGTTCAACACAGCGTGAATCACGTGTTACGTAACCTGCTGCTCTTAATTGAGGGCGTAGTTCCTCGTCAAAGTCCATTAAGGCTCTAGTTAAGCCGTGACGAATTGCACCGGCTTGACCGGAAGGTCCGCCGCCTTTAACGATAACATTCAGGTCAAAGTCTGCAGCTTTTTCAAGTAGTTCCAAAGGTTGTTTGGCAACCATTTGATCAGTTTTTCGACCGAAATAAGCTTCTATAGGTTGGCTGTTGATAGTGAATTTTCCTGAACCAGTTACAGCGTAAACGCGTGCTACTGCACTTTTACGACGTCCT
>CAZNGU010000097.1:0-6797 GCA_964572325.1 uncultured Methylomarinum sp. | reverse complement strand
GTAATATTCCCAAGTGTAACTACAGTATTTCGAGGATAAATTTTATACCTTGAAACTAATGGAATAACAGATCCCAGTTATATGTTGCTCATGTTATTCTGTCCCTCAAATATATACAATAATACAATGCTCTTACGTTTATTACCGGTTCTATACATTTCTTCTTTGTTGCTATATTCAATAATCGGTTATGCTCATGGAACTATCAGACCTTGGCAATCCATCTGGTCTGCCTGGGTTCTCACCCCGGAAATTATTATTCCCATGTTGTTTGCGATCGTCGTTTATTTTCGTGGGCGTGTCAAGCGTATTGAAGCTGGCAAACCCGTTAGTATTGGACAAACCATTACCTTTTTGCTTGGTATGTTATGTTTCCTCATCGCCTTGCAATCGCCACTTGAACCGCTATCAGAACATTTTTTGTTTTTTCATCAAATTGAACATTTGTTATTGCGTGGATTAGGACCATTATTACTAATTTTAAGCATGCCGCTGGCACCTTTATTACAGGGCTTGCCAAAATTTATTCGCCATTCTATATTAACTCCCATTATCAGAAACAGGACAACACAGGGGCTTTATCATTTTTTAGGTCATCCTTTCATTGCTTCTTTTTTGTTTATAGCAACCTTGTTAATTTGGCAAATACCTAAGCTGCATAACAAAGCATTACTTGACCAGACACTACATAACCTAATGCATATAAGCATGATTATAACCGGGTTCTTTTTTTGGTGGTTAATCTGCGATCCAAGACAAAAATCAGCACGTATCAATTATGGCTTTCGCTTGATTATTCTATGGCTGGTGACTATTCCTAATACTGTGATAGGTGCTGTTATTACCTTAAATAAAACATTGCTTTATGATGTTTATGATGTGATGAATGGGCGGCTGTCTATTGATGCTTTATTTGATCAACAGCTTGGCGGGATTATGATTTGGGGGCCAGGAGGGATGATGGGATTTATCGGTACGGCAGTGGTATTTTTCTTATGGACTCGTCAGGATCGAAAGTTACGCAATAGTCAGGGAGCTGGAAAGAAATAACCATCCAATCTTGCTCGTCTTTTTGTCCGCCTTCGATAGCGTGACAACAGTTATGTAGCTTGCTATGCGCCCGTTGCCACACTGCTGAAGGCAAACAAAAATACTGCCTAATATCGAACGATTATTTCTTTCCAGCTTCCTCAGTCAGGTGTTCTGAAATTACAATAGCCTATCAAAAAACTTGATAGCGTTATATTCTTGCAAAAGGTTAACGGAACACGAGTCTATTTTCTTCGAAAACAGCTCCGGTTAACTCATGCACTATGAATTTTAGTGGCGCCTCGCTATCGCCTGCTCAACCGTCAGTTCTTCGCCTTCTTCATACTGAAGCTTATCGCCGGCGATAATATGAGCCGCGCCTTTGAGAGATTCAAGCAATGAAGGATGGGGAAAGATAGATTCAATTAAATAAGTATAGGGCAGTTCCCGCTCAATCATGATTGCAACGGCGCCGATGATGGTATCTGAGGCAGAGCCGATGGCTCTGACGCCCAGAATGCGATCGTTGCCTTCCGGGCCGACAATCAGTTTGATAAAGCCGATGGGTGGCCCCATGGCGTGAGCGCGATGATTGCGGGCAAAAGGATATTTGCCTACACGAATATCGCCATATTTTTCGCGGGCAACAGTTTCACTGAGGCCTGCACCAGCGAGCATAGGCACGGTGAAGATAATGTATGGCACATGATCCATGTTCTGGGGATAGAGCTTGCCCATAATGTGTGCGGCGGCGCGGCGGCCTTCTGCTTCAGCTACATGAACCAGAGAAATGTCAGTCGGAATATTGCGATAACCAACGTCGCCCACGGCGTATATACCTTCCACGTTAGTCTGCATGTTTTCGTTAATACTAATATAACCATATTTGTCTATTTCAACACCTGTTACATCCAGATTCATTTTGTTGCTGCATGCGGATCGTCCGACAGCAAGCAAAACCATTTCGGTTTCAATTTCTTTTGTGGTGATATCGGTTTTAACGCCATTTTCAGTCAGCTCCATGCTTTTGTAACGACTCCCTGGGATGATATTAATATCGCGTGCGAGAAAAGCATTTTCCAAAAAGTGACTGATATCCGGATCTTCGTTGGACATGATCAATTCTTTGGTATCGACAAGATGCACTTCGGAACCGACTGCGTTGAACATCGAGGCAAACTCGCAGCCGATGACGCCTGCACCGAGAATAAGAATCGATTTGGGGGCTGCTTTTAAATCAAGTGCGGTGTCGCTGGTAATCACTCGATCCGATTCAACCGGCATGCCGGGAAGAACACGTGGCCGTGTGCCAGTGGCAATGATCACTTTGGTACCGGTGTAGTCATCGTCATTGACTCGAATACGATTCGATTCAATAAATGAACCGCGCCCCTGCACGGTTTTAATATGCAAACGCTTTAAACGCGATTCAAGCATGATTGACAGCTGAGAGGATGATTCGTCAACACCCTGATGCAGCATGTTGTAACTTAAATCAAAATGCTGACCATAAATATCTTCCATATAACGCATGTGTAAATATTCACGTGTGATCTCGAATGCCGCTTTGGTACGAAAGGCACCTTCGATGCCGTAACCCATCAGTGGCCCGTCATTAATGATGATGCATTTTTTGCCTTGCAGAGCCAGTTTACTGGCAGCACTGATACCACCGGGACCGCCGCCAAGGATTAAAACGTCATAATGTTCATGAGCCATGAAATACTCCTAAATTCAAGCTAGTTCAAAGATTGATGCTACCACGTTCAATATCAGGTGTCTGATTCAAAAATGGACTGTTGTGATAGCGGGGTTTTTAAACCCAGTCGCATATCATACAAGTAAAATCCATTATATTATTAGCTTTAGTAGCCTTGGCAAGAAAATTTATTATACATTTGGAAACTACTGCCCCACTAAAACCAATAGCACCATCAATTTCGGTTTTAGTTCTGGGTACTGCTGCCTGGCTATTAAGTCAGCACGAAAAATATGAGGAAGATTTCAATGAATGATAGAATAAATTTGTTTACATTTAGGGATAAATAATATGTCGTCACTTGTTCATGTTCCACGCGTTGCAAGTTCTTTGTTAGTTAAACAGTCTCCTTTGTTTGCCAGCTTGCCTGAAAAACTGATACAAGAAATCGCCCAACATTTTCACTTAATTAAATGGAATAAAGGTGATTATATTAATCCAGATAATTTATTGACTCAGTTCTACTTTTTACAAACCGGCCAGATAGAGATGAAACGTAATAATCCGGATACAGGACGAGAAGTCACACTGGATATGCTCTACACTGGCGATAGTTTTGATATTACAACCTTGCTTGATGGCAAACCCCATGATGTTATTCTTGAACCGGTCACAGCTTCAGTACAACTTATCTCTGTACCGATAGCAATGATGAGGAAGTGGATATGGACATACCCTGAATTGAACCAGCAGTTTTTACCCTATCTTGCACATAAAATGCGTGAGCAAGAAGACCTTGCCAGTAGCTTTGTTCTACATGATATGACCACACGGTTAAGCCGCTTGATTTTAAAGCATATTAATAAGATTCAATGCTATACAGGGAAAAAAGAGGAGGCACCCCAAAGTCATTTAATTAATGGCTTTTCTGATGAACTGTTGGCACGTATGGTGGGCTCTGTGCGTCAGGTAGTGAATAAACAACTACAATATTGGCGATCACAAGGCATTATCAATAAAAAACGTAATCAGCTGATTATTAATGATCTGGATGCTATATATAAAGAAGCTAATTTAATACACTCTGAAAAGAAATAGTTTTATTAATCGCCCCAAAAAATCCTGTCATTCTATTTTCCCCTTAGGAGAAGGAGATAACATACCCCCAATACTTTTTTACCTCTGTAGATAAACCACTTGCTGCCGTAATTGTTTTATTTCATCCAATAATTCTAATGCTAACACAGCTCCAGCCAGGTTGACTTCTAAATCACGTTGTAGACGAAGTGTAGTTTGTACTCGCAACAAGCTGGTTCTGGGAAATTGCCAATGAGAGTAGCTCAATAATGGGTCAATGGGGTCTATTACCCCTCGTTCCACCATTTTAATAAGCTTTTCTGCAGGTAATGCACAATACCAACAAAGTTTAGCCATTGAAAGTCTGTCGTTTTCTTCAACAATAACACCTATTTCTGTTTGAATTATTTCATTTTGCATAATTATTTCCCCAGTCCTAGTTTTGTACGTGGGTTGTATTGATTATTTACCTGCTGCAACTCCTGATATAAAGACTTTTCTTTGTCGTTTAAATTTTCGGGTAAAACAATCAACAAAGTAACATAAAAATCACCTGGCTGTTTAGCCGGAATACCCCGTCCCTTGAGACGCATTTTTTTGCCACTAGAAACACAGGCAGGGATTGTTAAATCAATTATAGCATTGGGTGTAGGTACTTTAATTTTCCCACCTAATGCTGCTTCCCAAGGAGTAATAGGTACTTCCAGCAATACATCTGCAACATCAACTTTATAGATGGAATGCGGATTAAATTCAATTTCCAGATATAAGTCACCTGCTTGCCCACTACCAACACCTGAACTGCCTTGTCCTTTTAAACGTATATTTTGCCCGGCTTTAACCCCTTTGGGTATTTTGACATTTAAGGTGCGAGGTTTTAGCTGAGGGCGTCCATCAGCACCCATTACTGTAGTACGCAAGGTTAGGCTGCGTGTTGCACCTTGATAAGCATCTTCCAAATCTATAAAAACTTTAGCATGGCTATCTTCACCACGCATTTTAAATTGCCCACTCTCTGCAGAACGATATTGAAATCCACCACTTGCACCTGTATGACCAAATAAACTCTCAAAGAAATCACTAAACCCTGCTTGACCAGAAGCATTTCCGGTAAAGCTATCACCATGAAATTCAAACCCTGCATCCCAGTCAGGAGGTGGCTGAAAACCTTGCTGTCCTGCTTTCCAGTTTGCTCCTAGCTGGTCATAAGCAGTTCGTTTTTCAGGATCTTTAAGTACTTCATAAGCTTCACCCAGTTCTTTAAAACGTTCTTCTGCATCTTTTTCTTTACTGACATCAGGGTGGTATTTTCGTGCCAGCTTGCGATAGGCGCTTTTAATCTCTTTTTGGGAAGCATCTTTGCCTACTCCCATTATTTTGTAATAATCTTTATATTCCATTGTGTCTCCCTAAAAGTAACAAGCACACGCGCAAACACACTTTGCCGCAACATTAGGGAGATGAAAAAAAATAATCATCCAATCTTGCGGGTCTTTTTGTCCGTCTTAAATTGTGTAACAATTTTACATAGCCTGCTATGCGCCTATTGTTACACAATTGAATACAAACAAAAATCCTGCCCAATATTGGACAATTATTTATTTCCAGCTCCCTTATTACGGTAAAGTGTGAATCCTTTTCTTACTTCTTATTTAATTTCAATTTTACGTCTTCGCTGATGAGGTTTTTTATCCAGTTCTATTTTCAAAATACCTCGGCCATAACTGGCTTTTGCAGTCTCTGCATCCACTTCATATTCCAATGGAATAGATCGACTAAAACGACCATAGGCACATTCCAGTATGCGATAACTCCCCTCTATTTTTTCTTGTTGAAATTGTTTTTCACCACTAATTGTCAAGATATTATCAGAAATATTAATATCAAAGTCATCATTTGCCAAACCAGGCGCCTCCAGTTTAATGATAATTTTTTCAGCATCGTCAAACATATCTACACTCATTAACCCCCATTTTGGGCTATCTGCAGGCACATTTTTCGCCTTCTTTTCATCATCACTGGAAACAAACTGGGTTAATGCATTACTGGCATTACTAATCAAATGGCTCCAGCCATGACTGACTGTTTCCCAGGTTCTGGATAAACTATGACTCAAATCATTCATTGTAAGCATGGTACACCTCCCTCCTTTAAGCAACTTTAATTGTGATTTTCTTAGCTTGATGTTTCTCAAGCCGTGGAATAGACAGTTTCAAAGCCCCTTGATCCAATTTGGCTTCTATCTGATTACTATCCAGCTCATCACCCAGGGTAAACCGCCTTTCAAATACATTGGCTCGTACATCGACATAACTTGCTTGCATATTTTCTACTGTGCTTAAATTAATCTTTCCTTTGATGGTTAATATATCCTGATCAATATCAATATCCAGCATTTCTTTACTTACACCAGGTAAATCCACATATAACACAACACCTTCTTTCGATTCATAAATATCAGTAGCTGGCTTTAAAATAATATCTTCAGCTTTATTTTCTTGAGTAGCGACTTCTTTTTTATCTGCATTCATCTTCTTAGCCTCCATTATTGTGCTGAGATTTTAATTTGGCGTGCTTGTGTTTCTGCACGTTTGGCAATGCGAATATGTAATACGCCATCTTTATAAACTGCCTGGGTTGATTCTGTATCCACTGTTTCAGGTAAAGTAATTACCCGCTTGAAAGCTCCTTCAAATCGCTCCTGTCGATAACTGGTCTGTTCTTCGTTTGTGGTATCAGGTAATTTTCGTGTTCCAGAAACACTCAGCATATTTTTCTCAATAATAAGCTCTATGTCATCTGGATTCATACCCGCTATAAACAAATATACATCTACACTTTCATCTGTGGTACTTATATTAATAGGTGGGTAGCTTAACTGTGCTCGACCCACTACTGACCTATACCTTTCTGGGTAAAATAAACTTTCCATTTCGTTATCAAGCATGGAAAATGGAAACCGTAACATATTTGATATCATGATTTTTCTCCT
>CAZNGU010000096.1:0-6832 GCA_964572325.1 uncultured Methylomarinum sp. | reverse complement strand
TTCATTGAACCCGGATACAGTCATTAAGACCTGGTTAAAACTGGCTTCATAATCTCTTAGCGTTTAATCTGCTGATAAATATTTTGGTACTGTGGTAAAGCTTCTGGGTTTGCTAACGCAATATCATTTTTTATTATTTGACCATTAAAAATATCACGCACCACAATTTCCATGGTTTTTCCACTTTTGGTACGTGGAATATCGGTGACTTGTATAATTTCTGATGGAAGGTGGTGAGGTGAAGTATGGTCTTTAATTTGCCGTTTGATTTTTTGTTTGAGTCGCTCAGTAAGTTGACTTTTGTTCTGTAAAACAACAAACAAGATGATTTTACAATCACTTTCAGTTTGCTGTCCGATAACCAGACTTTCTAAAATCTCGTCCAACTGCTCTACTTGACGGTAGATTTCAGCGCTGCCAATTCTTATTCCGCCCGGGTTTAAGATAGCATCAGAACGACCATAAATTATCATACCTTTTGCTGCTGTCCATGAAACATAATCACCATGACACCATACGCCAGGATATTTAGAAAAATAGCTGGCCAAGTAATTCTTCTGACCAGGGTCATTCCAGAAACCGATTGGCATAGAAGGAAAGGCTGCGGTACAGACTAATTCGCCTTTATCACTTGGCAATGAGTTACCAGCCTCATCATAAACCTCAACTTGCATAGCTAAACCAGGACACTGAATTTCACCACGATAGACAGGTAAAATAGGACATCCCAAAACAAAACAGGAAATTATATCGGTACCCCCTGAAATGGAAGACAAACAGAGGTCAGGGCTTATGGACTGATAAACATAATCAAACATTTCTTCAACGAGTGGTGAGCCCGTGGATAAAAGCGTTTTTAGACTGTTTAGTTTGTGCGAATCTTTAGGTACGATTGAAGCTTTTTTGATGAGGCTAATATATTTTGCTGAAACGCCAAAGACATTAATTTGCAAATCATCTATCAAGTCAAATAGAGCATCTGTTTCTGGATATAAAGGCGAGCCATCATAAAGAATAATTGTGGCTTTGGAAGCTAAGGCAGAGACCAGCCAATTCCACATCATCCAGCTGCATGTTGTATAGTAAAAAACTCGTTCATCAGGATGAATATCCACATGCAGTAAATGTTCTTTTAAATGTTGTAGCAAAGTGCCTCCAACACTATGTACGATGCATTTGGGTGGCCCCGTTGTGCCAGAAGAATACATGATAAACAAAGCTGAATTAAAATCCATTGGGGTATAAATGATTGGCTTGCTTTTAGAATACATTGCAAGATAGTTATCCCATAGGATTACTTGTTGGGGATGACTGTC
Source organism: uncultured Methylomarinum sp. (assembly GCA_964572325.1). Lineage (GTDB taxonomy): Bacteria > Pseudomonadota > Gammaproteobacteria > Methylococcales > Methylomonadaceae > QPIN01. The sequence continues at coordinate 5,516 of CAZNGU010000096.1, read as the reverse complement.
ATTTTCCGGATTTATATAAGGAATGAGTACTGTTCTGGAGACTGATTGCAGATGCTCTAGCAAAGGTTTAATTTGATTGCTACGGTCAAAAGCACGGCCATTAAAATAATAACCATCACTAACAAATAAAACCTTGGGCTCAATTTGAATCAACCTGTCGACCACCGCTTCCACAGCAAAATCAGGAGAACAACTACTCCATATTGCTCCCAGACTGCTTGTTGCCAACATTGCAATCACAGTTTCCGGAATATTAGGTAAAATAGCTGCAACACGATCACCTGCAATGACCCCATCAACTGCTAATGCCTGTGCCAATTGAGAAACCTTCTGACAAAGCATTTGATAACTTAATTGTTGTGACTCACCTTGCTCATTTTGAAAAATGATAGCAATTGAGTCTTGCCCTCGTTCTCTTAATAGGTTTTCTGCATAATTGAGTTTTGCAAAAGGAAACCATTGAGCACCGGGCATTTTGTCAAAGTCTAAAACAACAGTATCCCCTTTTGCGTGAGCTTTGATTTCTGCAAATTTCCATAGAGTATTCCAGAACTTTTCTGTGTCGTTAATAGACCATTGATAAAGTTCTTCGTAACCAGTTAAATGTAGGGAATATTCTTTATTACACAACGCAATGAAACGCGTTATATTGGCGTTTTTTTGTCTTTGCAGAGAAGCTTGCCACAGTTTTTTATTCATGCTAAAAAAGTAAGGAGCGTAAGCTTTAAATTAGCTTGCTAGAGTTACACTCGCTCCCATGCTCTATGTCACAGGACGCAGAGCGTCCTTATATGAGTTCCCACGGAGGCCGTGGGAACTAGGCAGACCTAGAGGAATAAACAACACTTTATCTAACGCAATCAACTTTTAAAGATCTTATTTTGTGATAAAAATTATAATCACCAAAACTATGTATCTTGGTATTGGGATGAAAAATAATCTCTGAATCTTCCAAAACATCCTGTTTTGTAATACCCAAGGATTTCATCAATACAGGATAGTTTGCCATTTCTTTTAATGTTAACTTGAAATTTTTATTTTCAAACACAGTTAGCGTCGCTTTGGGTCCTATTTTTATACTTTCAATTCTTTTATCCCAGTTGTCTCCTTTTATGTTGAATAAATTTTTTAATCTGGCTGGGCCTATAACTCTAACTGTCTTGCCTTTGTTCATTGCATCCTCATAAAAATCGACCCAGCAATTTACATTTTTGGCAAAAATTGTAGAACTATAAATGATTAAGAAGCATAGAAAAAGTAAGCTGATAAAACGATGAAATATTAGATTAAGCGTTCTCATGTTTGTCTCCTTTATCTAAAATTTAAAGAGGATTTTTAGAGGCAGGCTGATAAAACCATGGTAACTATTCAGCATGATTTCGCTAAGGATATAGCAGCTTAAACAAAGAGTAGTCACAAATTATCAAGGCTTGTCTTATCTTTACATTATTGTGCCTCCAAAGATTCTGAAGGTCAATATATTAGACAAATACTAACTGGTTTGGTTCGTGTATTTTTATTGAATACTGGATGAAAAACGAAGAATTATAATTGCACGGTTATTGTGCCCGTTTGCTTAGCAATTTAATATTCCCACCAATAGCTGTAGTATTTGTGCTTACCGTTTGTTCAATTGAAAAACGGTTAAGGTAATGAGGCCCACCCGCTTTGGGGCCCGTACCGGAAAGCCCCATACCACCAAAAGGTTGAACACCCACTACTGCGGAAATCATATTACGATTAATATAAATATTACCCACTTTACACTGCTCAATAATTTGATTAATTGTATGATTAATCCGGCTATGAATGCCCAGAGTTAAACCATATCCACATTGATTAATAGCTTCTATCACTTTTTCAATCTGCTCACTGTCATATCTAATAACATGCAGAACAGGACCAAAATGCTCCTCGCTTAATTGAGATAGGGCACTCAGTTCAATCAGTGTTGGTGGAAAAAAATTATCCGATGCTTGCTTAGCACTTAACTTTAGCTGAAAAAAAGACAAAGCTTCAAGCTTTATCTTGTTTATATGATCCTGTAACTGCCTGCACGCCTGAGGATTGATTACCGGCCCTACATCGGTCGTGATGTCTTTAGGATCTGCAATAACAAGTAATTGCATGACTTGAATTATTCTTTCAATAATTTGCTCTGCAATTTGCTGCGGTAAAAACAATACCCTTAATGCAGAACATCGCTGCCCGGCACTATTAAAAGCAGATTGTACAACATCTTGAATTAATTGCTCAGGATAGGCCGAGCTGTCTGCAATCATCACATTTTGCCCTCCTGTTTCAGCGATTAATGGAATAATATCCCTGCGTTGGGCAAGCTGTTGGTTTATTGTTTGAGCCACAACATTAGAACCGGTAAACGCCACACCAGCAATACACTGATCTAATAATAAATGACGTTTGATGCTTGCGCCATCAGCCGGCATAAAATGTAATACCTGTTTTGGAATCCCCGCTTCATGTAATATTTGAATACAGCGCATAGCGACTAAAGGCGTATGACTGGCAGGCTTGGCAATAACCGTATTACCACTGGCCAGCGCAGCAGTTACTTGTCCGATAAAGATAGCAATGGGAAAGTTCCAGGGACTAATACAAACAAATACACCTCGGCCATATTGTCTAAGCTGATTTGTTTCACCCGTAGGGCCAGGTAAGTTGATTGGCCGGGCATATAAGTCGATAGCTTGCTCTGCATAGTAGCGGCAAAAGTCAACGGCTTCACGGATTTCAGCCAGTGAATCAACTATGGTTTTACCGGATTCACGCACACAAAGTGATACTAATTCCAGTCGGTTTTGTTCAATAAGATTTGCAGCCTTTTGTAATATTTTAGCGCGCTCACTTGCTGCCGACAAACGCCAAGCCTTATGTGCCAATGCAGCGCTGTCAATCGCCTTTTTTAGTGTAGATTGATCACTAAAAACCACCGAACCTACAATTTCATCAGCATTTGCTGGATTAATAATGGCTTGTTCTGTTCCTGTAATAGCTTCACCATCAAGCAGAGGATAAGCCTGGAATTTATGTGTTTGCCACTTAACTAAACTTTGCTCTATCTGTTTTTGAACACGGATATCTGCCAGATTGATACCTTCAGAATTAATGCGTTTTTTGCCAAATAGATCTTTAGGTAAATTGAGAAACGATTTCTTTTCAGGCATTGCCTGCAATTGAGCAACAGGATCTTTAATAATTGTGGCAATGGCTATATCTGGATTTTCTATTTGATTGATAAAGGAGGTATTGGCACCATTTTCCAGCAAGCGGCGCACTAAATATGGCAATAAATCCCGGTAAATGCCTATGGGTGCATAAACTCTACAAGGCATATTATTTTCTGACGAATGGCTCAGTTGTTGATAAAGCATTTCCCCCATGCCATGTAGTCTTTGAAATTCGTAGCGGCTATCACTATTAGCCATTTCTTGTATTGCGGCAACAGTATGGGCATTATGCGTAGCAAACTGAGGCTTAAAATAATCAGCATGGTTAAACAGCCATTGCGCACAAGCCAGGTAAGAAACATCAGTGGCTCGCTTATCAGTAAATACCGGATAATTGGCCAAACCATTAAGCTGAGCACGTTTTATCTCGCTATCCCAATAAGCGCCTTTGACTAGACGAATCGGAATTTTACAGTGTAATTGTTGTGCCACTGCCAATAAATAATGCAGGGTGGCCCATGCTCTTTTTTGGTAAGCTTGAACAGCCATCCCTAATCCCGACCATCCCTTTAGAGAACTATGGCTAATGACCTGATAGAAAATATCCAGAGAAAGTACAAGGCGCTCGGATTCTTCAGCATCAATAGTTACTGTAATATTGGCCGCATACGCTTGTTGGCATAAGGCTAACAGTTTTATGCTTATTTGCTGAATAGCACGCTGTCCCTGCAACACCTCATAACGCGGATATAATGCAGATAATTTAATGGATATACTTGGGTTTTTAGTGCTTTTCTGATGCTGCACTTGACGGACTAAATGTTCAATCGCTTGTGCATAGGCATTATAATAAACCGTTGCATCCTCCATTGTTAATGCGGCTTCGCCCAACATATCAAAGGAATACAACGTATTCCTATTTGCCTTCGCTTTCTGCATGGCTTTTTCTATTGATTCAGCCATAACAAATTGATAAGCCATCTGTTGCATAGCTTGCTTAACAGCGGTGCGAATAAGTGGCAGACCCAGACGTGAACTTAATTGACTAAAAACTTGTTGCTGATTCAGCTCAGACAGGTTTATACTTCGCTCAAAATCCCCCATCACATCCAAAGTCTGGCTGGCAAAATTTACCCATAGAGAATCACTGTGATACAGATGTTTATGCCAATCAGCCTCGACCAGTTTTTCCTGTAAAAATAAATCCTGGGTTTGCTGGTCTGGAATTCTCAGCAGTGCCTCAGCAATACTCATTAATACCAGACCTTCATCAGAACTCAATTGATATTCCTGCATAAACGCAGTGATCAGATTTTTTTGCTTATTATTTTGCCTAAGATTTTCAACGATAGACTGTGCACGACATTCAATTTTTTCAACATCGTAATTTGTTAGGTTTAGCAATAAACGATCTAATAAAATGGATTCATCCAGCAGATAATCCTGATTAATTTTATTTCGATAATCTTCCAGGGATTGCGTCATTTCATGTGCTCCCTTATTGATTTGGTCTCAAAAACTATTTAAAACGTCCAGTAAATAATCAATATCCTTTTCCGTATGACTGGCTGATACTTGCAGCCTTATTTCTTCTTCTCCCCTGGGCACTACCGGAAAATTCAAGCCTGTCACCAGAATTTGACGGGCAAATAAATATTTGACTAATTTGCTTGTTTTTTTGGTATCCCGAATAAAAACAGGCACAATGGGGTGATCACTTTGTAAGGTTTCAAACCCTGCATTTTTAAGCCCTTGCCGTAAGCGTCGGCTTAAATTAGCCAAGTGTTCTATTTTTCCCCTCCCTTCTGCACTATCCACTATTTGCACCGCCTTTAAAGCAGCTGCGGCTTCTGCTGGAGTTATTGGATTAGAGAAAATATACAGTGGTGCAGTTTCCCTTAAATAATCAATAATTTTTGCACTAGACGCGACATAGCCACCATTCACAGCAAAAGCCTTACCCAGTGTCGCAATTAATACATCGGCTTTAGCATGACAGACTTCTTCTGTCCCTCGACCGGTTTTACCCCATGCACCGACACCATGAGAATCATCAACCAGGCTGATAATACCCTCTTTATATCCTACATCATGTTTGTTACATTTTTCAATGATTTGATCTAATACCGCATAATCCCCTCGCATACTAAAAACGCCATCTGTTACTACACAAACACGGTTAAACAATCCTTTATTTGTCTGTAAAATATATTCAAGTTCAGCGACATCCAGATGTTCATAGATTACTTTTTTAGCCGGTCTGGATAAACGCATGGCGTTAATAATACAATTGTGATTTAGCGAATCACTAACAAGCAGCGTCTCTGC
>CAZNGU010000095.1:0-6838 GCA_964572325.1 uncultured Methylomarinum sp. | reverse complement strand
GGGAATAGCCGATTTGAGTAATTACAATTCGATGTTGACGAAAAACAGCCCGATGATAGGAAAGGGGTGCAGCATTGGAGTGGGTTTCGATATTAATAATATGCCTAGAAATATAAAGTTCCCCGATATTGGTGCGTATGAGCATATAACGGTTGCTAATTAATGAATAATGTAATTAGACTTTTTAGTCCTTATGGGCTTTTGTACATAGGTGTTTATCTAGAGTATTTTCCTCCTTTTTTTAGAAGTTATAAGCCATCAATTTCTCTGGGGCCTGTTGATCTATCTATTATTGATGTGGCACTTGTTCTGCTTTGTATGAAAACACTTCTTATGTTTCTGAATGGGAGGGCTGGTGTTGCAAAAAACAAAAAAGGCAGGGTCATATTGATTTTATTTGGTGTGCTTTTTCTTTATGGCTGGGTTAAGTGGGGGCTTCAGAGTGATCATTCGATGGCAAGTATAAGGATGACACTTGTGTTTTTAACCGGATATTTATTTTTGGCTTTGTATCCTATGCATGCAAATGGAAAGAAAGTAATACAGCAAACAGTAACGGTGCATACTGCGTTTTTGCTTTATATCTTTACTATGCATATTTATGCCTTTGCAAGTCAGGGGTTTAAAATGCACATCCTGACAGGTGAGTTTTTAACGATACTTTCATTGTTATACTTTTTGCTTATTTGGGATAATAAAATAATAAACCTCTCAAGCAATACGAAGCTGTTCCTGAGATGCATTATCATTGCAACGTATATTATGGTTGGTCACAGAAGTGCATTTATAGCACTTATGCTGGGTTTAAGTGTGTACGCCTTTAGTAATAAATCGCGTGCGTTAAAAGAATTGGTTATAGTGTTCGCGATTTTGCTTGGGGGTACGGCTGTCTCGCTTGCAATTGCGCCTGATATGGTAAATAAGCTAGCAGATCGTGCATCTACTACGTTTGATGTGCAGCAGGATACTTATCAAGGGCGATTTGACAATATTATACCTGTTCTTCAGGCATCTGCGAATAATTTATTTCTTGGTAAAGAGCTTACATTGCGAGAAACCATATCTGAGGTAACCGTAAAAAGTAAAAAAGATTGGCGGGTCGTGTCAGAGAAAAAACTTGTTCTTACACCACATAATCTTATTCTAGAGTGGATTTACTATTATGGGTTAATAGGTTTATCCATTGGTTGCCTGCTGTTGTTTTACAGTGCGAAGTTTCTTAGAGACTTTATGAAAGAAGTAAAGGGGAGTGAAATGTTGTCAGGGCTGCCGATAATTATTCTTTGTTGTTTGGTTCATAATATATTTTGGGCTTTTACAAATGTAACGACTATGTCTGTGTATGGCGTTTACTTTTTATATTTGCCAATTTTATTGTTAATAGTTGTTGCAAGGAACAAAAAAATCTTTGATAGGCAAGATAATCCCGAAATGAAGCCTGAAACAATAAAGTCTAATGTCTTGCATAAAATATAAATAATTTTTAAGAATTAAATTGTTATTTTCTCTCTTCAAAAATGCCGGTTTTAGTGCCATAAGTCAGTTTGTTAATATTGCGATTGGTGTGCTTTTCGTCCCTCTATATTTATATTTTCTGGGTATTGAGGGTTACGGCGTGTACAGTCTCGTTATCATGTTGTTTGGTTGGTTGACGTTGTTGCAAGCAGGTGTCGAGCCAGCAGTTACTAAATTAATAGCGCAATATCATGCTGAAAATAAATTAAAAAAAATAAACTCGCTTGTTACCCTGGGATTTATCGTTCAATTTATCCTGGCGAGTTTAATTGGTATTTTTATCTATTTTAATATTGATTATTTGGCTGGTTTTTTTGTTAAAGACGAGATCAATCTTTTGCAAGATACAAAAGTAGCATTGACTCTTGGCGCGATTAATATCGTTGCGCTAATGTGTCGGAATGTTTATGTCGCTTTTTTAAAAGGAATGCAGCGATATGATATCTCTAGCGTGTTTGAATCAGTATTTAGTGTTACCGCATCTGTTCTTGCGTTAATTTTTTTATGGATGGGTTATGGAATAACGGGAATAGTTCTGGGTAGACTTATCTTAAATCTATTGAGTCTGTTTGTCTTACGTGGAGTTTCACGAAAAATATTGTCATCGCTATGTTTTACCAGTGAGATTTCTAAAGAAATATTTATAGAGATTATGCACTTTGGGTCATGGGTAGTAGCTGGAAGGCTTAACCGACTTGCCGTAAATGCTCTTCCGCCAATATTGATAGCCCAGTATCTGGGGCCGGCTGGTGTTGCATACTATAAGATTGCAACCACAGTAGTTATGTCTATCAATAATTTGCTTTCAAGTGCTATCAATGTTGTTTTTCCACAGGTGAGTCATTTGAAAGCGCTTGATAAAACCAGCGAAATAAAAAACCTTTATTCAAAAGCAAATGCTATTTTAAGTTACATAAGTGCACCCATGTATGTTTTTTGTTTTATTTTTTCATGGCAGATAATCTACATCTGGTTGGGTGAAGATATGGCAGACAATTTATTTCAGCTCATGCCAATATTTTTCATAGGTTATTATCTGAGTAGCGCAAGCATGGTTCCATCGATTTTTTCGCTAGGTTTGGGTAAGGCTAAATTATTAGCTTATGCTGGAACAGCACAGACTCTGGTGGTGCTAATAACGTTACCTACGCTCTTGAGACAGTTCGACATAGTAGGTGCAGGCTATAATCTGATATTGTTTGAGATGGTAAGTGTTATATCAGGTGGCATTATTACTGCCAAATATATAAAGGCTTCTGTTATAAAGTATTGGATCAATGAACGATTGATACATCTAATTGTAATCGGGCTTATATATTTTTCGATGTTCTTAATGTTAGAATTTTTTGGGCTATTAAATTTAGATAGAGTATATACAGGGCTAGTCCTGATTTTTACCTTTCCTGTGGGTTTGTCACTATACGTATTTTTATCGATAAAATTTAAACTCGAAGGATATGAAACTATACTTAAATTATCCGACAGGTTTTTGTGGAAAAGGTCACTTTAGATGAGGCCAAAATGGTGGCTTATAAATTTTTTCCGAATTAAGGTGAAAAATTAATGAAAGTATTATGGTTTGTTAATACACCATTTCCGGTAGTTTCCAGGCACTTGGGCATAGGTGAAGAGGTTAGAGGTGGCTGGATGCCTTCGCTTGCCGAAAGTTTACAGAGTATTGACGGCATTGAGCTTGCAATCGCCTGGGCTAGCGCAAGCGTTAAAGAATCTACTCACATCAAAGATAATGGCGTGGATTATTTCCTATTTCGATCAAAAAATGCCTATAGAAAGGCTTCGCCTGGTGCGTATGAGAAAGAAATTCAATCTGGTTTTGATATAATAAATCAATATAAACCAGACATCATACATATTCATGGTACAGAAAATTTTTATGGCCTTATCGGTGGGAAAGTTAACGTGCCGACAGTTGTTACATTGCAAGGTATAGTAAATGAAATAAGCCGTTATTTTATGGGAAGTCTTGATGTATTTGATCAGATTAAAAACTATAAACTAATAAGAGAATATATTCACTTTAATAAAAGATGCCCGATTGAGACAGAGATATTTAAGAGGAATGATAATTACATCGGACAAACAGATTGGGATAAAGCATACATTGAGTCTGTAAGGCCTGATTGCAATTATTATAGAGCTGATCGAGTTATGCGTGAAGGATTCTACATCAGAGAGTGGCGTTATGAAAAATGCAGCGCGGGGCAGATATATACAACATCAAGCGACCGTACATATAAAGGCCTGGATGTTTTGCTAAAAGCTATCGGCATTGTTAAAAATACTTACCCTGATATTAAGCTGAGAATTTCAGGTGACGTGAACTGGAATAGACCGTTTGGAAGCATCCTTAATAATATTATAAAAAAATTAAAACTAGAAAATAATGTAACTGTACTAGGGATTATATCCGAGAGCGATGTTGTGCGTGAGCTAGTCGATGCAAATATATATGTTATGCCTTCTTTTATAGAAAATGAGTCTAATGGATTATGCGAGGCGCAACTGGTAGGTACGCCATCTATTTCATCATATACCGGAGGTATACCCGACATGGTTTCTGATGGAAAGACGGGCCTGCTTTTTTCCCGAGGAGATCATTATGTACTGGCAGATAAGATTCTACAGCTGTTAAATAATAGCGATGAGGCTATTTCAATATCGAAACAAGGAAGGCATGTTTCGCATGAGCGTCATGATTCATCAAGAAATATACCTAGAATAGCTGAAATATATAATGAAATACTCTCCGAAGCAAAAGATTAACGCGCTTAAATGGTATATAAAATTATAAGAAAACTACTGACTGTATGGGATGTAATATCAAATACAGTCGCCCGCTATCTGCTACGCAGTGCCGGTGTCATGGTTGGTAATAATGTGAAATGTTATGGCATGCCATCACTTACTCTGCACAAAGGTAGCACTGTCATTATCGGGGATAATGTAACGTTAAGGTCAAGGTGTAGAGGTAACGCAATTGGTATAAACCATGCCATCGTGTTTACAACCTTGTCAGAAGAAGCGCGAATAGAAATTGGAAAAGATGTTGGTGTAAGCGGCGGCGCTATCTGTGCTAAATCACTAGTTTCCATCGGGGCGGGTACATTGCTAGGTGCTAACATGGTTATCGCAGATAATGATATGCACCCGATTGATCCGGTTAAAAGAGAAAAAGGCGACCGCTCTGATTTCCCTGTAAAAGAAGTACGAATAGGGCGGAATGTCTGGATTGGTGCAGATGTTTTTATATGTAAAGGTGTTACAGTTGGCGACAATACCGTAATTGGTGCTAAGTCAGTTGTTGTCAAATCTATTCCCGCGAACTGTATTGCTGCGGGTAATCCCGCCACAGTTATTAAAAAACTCTCCTAATGATTCAAACTGTAATAAATGTCATGTATTTTGGACTTCCAGGTTGTTAATTCTGTTATGAAAATTGCTATTGTTATCCCGGTGTTTAACCGAAAAGAAACGACACTGAACTGCCTTAAGCAGTTGGAGTCCGTTGATTTCTGCGGTAATGAAATTGATGTAGTGGTGGTTGATGATGGCTCGACTGATGGAACAGAAGTTGCGATAAGTGAAATATTTCCTGTTGTGACAGTGTTACACGGTGACGGTGACTTATGGTGGACGGGAGCTATTAATAAAGGCATTGAGTATGCTATGGCGTCTGATTTTGATGGTGTTCTATTACTAAATGATGATCTTGATTTAAATAATGACTTCATCTGTGAATTACTACATGTTGTAAAGAATAATCCAGACGTGTTAGTAAGCTCGTTAAAATTAGTAAAGAGAAAAAATGGTTGCCTGGAAATAATAACTGCTGGTTTTAAGGTGGAAGGTACGATGAGAAAAGTGGTGAACAATAAACAAGGAGAAGTGTATGTGGAGGCAAACACTTCTAGCGTTGAGGAATGTGAAATATTGACAGGCGCATCATTGTATATACCGAGAAAAGTTTTTGAAGTCGTCGGACTTATGGATTTTAAAAATTTTCCGCACAATTGGGGTGATATAGAATTTACTAGACGCGCTAGTCTGGCAGGTTTTAGATGTCTTGTTGCAATGAGGTCGCATGTATTCACTGAATACAACCCTAATTATCATAGGACGTATATAACGTCCTCAACTAGACATCAATATGTGTGCAACCTGTTCGATAATCATAAATACAATTATGGGCTTAAATTTCTTCGTAAAGTATCATTTATGCATAAGCCCTTTCTTATAGGGGTGTTGGTTTACACAAGAGGCCTAGTCAGAACAATGCGTTATTTGTTACTAAAACTGATGTTGCCTAAAAGTATTTTAAAGAGATATATGGACGTTAAATTGCGGAATATGTAATTTAGCAACGGTGTAATAACTATGAAGAGTTTGATGAGGTTTTTATATAGTGGGTGGCGTCAGTTTCGTTTACGACTTTGTAATGCATATGCCGTTCCAGATTACTACCGAAAAATAACTGATGCAAAAATTGGCAATGGTTGTCGAATTATGGATCGAAGAGCCAACCTTTTTGGTAGTGAATCGTACCTAATTGAATTGGGTGACAATGTAACCTTGGCTGAAGATGTAAAGCTGATTGCACATGATGGTGGAGTTGCTGTATTAAGGAGTATGCATCCAAATATCAATGTTTATGGGACAATAAAAATAAACAATAATTGTTTTATTGGTGTAAATGCTGTAATTCTTCCAGATGTAATTATTGGGCCTAATTCTGTTGTTGCGGCAGGTTCTGTGGTCACTAAAGATGTACCTCCTAACACTGTTGTAGCGGGAGTTCCTGCCCGAGTTATATGTAGCCTAGGTGATTATGAAAAAGGTGTGCTTAAAAAAGGAACGCAGCTGAATTTTGAGTCTGAGGACGATAAAAAGCAAAAAATTACTGATTTTCTTAAGAGGTGAAATATGTATAACTTGAGGTTTTCTTTTTGAGAAAAAAAATCTTATTTTTGCTGAGTAATTTTCGTTCCGGCGGCGCAGAAACTCAATACGGAAATTTAATAAGAAATATTGACCGTGATAGATTTGTTCCTGTTCTGGGGCTTATTCATTATAAGAACAATGTGCCAACTGAAAAATTTCTTAGAAGGTTTGGCGATGTAGAAAAACACAACTTCTACAGAAAAGGTAAGATTGATATTAGCGTTATCACGTCTATTTCGTCGTGGGCTAAAAAAAACAACATCGATTTAATTCAGTCGCAATTATTTATGGATAACCAGATAGCAAGGATTTCTGCTCTGTTGGCACGTTTGCCGGTTATTACATCAGTGCGAGGTGAAATAGG
>CAZNGU010000094.1:0-6890 GCA_964572325.1 uncultured Methylomarinum sp. | reverse complement strand
AACACGGTGGCTAAAACTAATAGTGATGCTTTAAAAAAGCGTTTGCCAATTAAAACATAGGGATTATTTAGAAATTTAAAAATGCTATACATTTTTGCAAGTTTTGGCGCGATAAGATTCATTAGCCACACCGCAAAGGTTAAGACAATAAGGTAAATAGGGATAGAACCATTCAATATAAAGTCTATTATAGGTAACCTGAAATAGTAAAGAAGCAGGCCAATTATAATAATAACAGGTGTCCATAGCCATGGAAAAGCCTGCAATGATTTGCCAAAAACTGATTGTGAAACATGTAATTGCTTCAGGTAGGCAGGATCAAGTTCTGGATTTTCCATCCAGGGTGAAATTTGCTTGAATTGCCATGGTTCCTTGTTAATATTCTGTGGTTTTTTAAATGCAGTTAATTCTTTCTCACTCATTTGATAGCCATCCAGCATTAAGGAATAGGCTTCAATTTCGGTGAATGCATCTAAATCAGTACGCATAAAAGAAAGCTTTTCTTGAACTGCGGGATTAACCTTAAATTCATTACTACTCGGCGGCGTTACTTTATCTGCTTCCGCTGCTTTGTCGCGTTCGCTATTCCAGCTGATTTCCCGAATACCAAGACCTTTTCGTAAATCCATAAAGGCGATGTTTTTTTCTTTTTTACTGGCTACTAAATGTAATAAACCCTCGGTACGTGTGCGATCTTGCAACACACTGGTGACTCGTAAAAGTACAGAAACAGCATTAGAAGCTACCTGGTTTTCCATGCCCATTTGTCCTGAAGCATCACTGACAATAAACTGCGTGCAAGAATATTTTAATAAACTGTCAGTTCCCTGGTTGTCAAATACCCCACCATCTACCAATTGTGGCACAATTTTTTCTTCTGCTTGTTTGTCGAAATAAAGATTGTTTATCGCCAGAGGGTCAAATAAGCCAGGAACACAGGCCGATGCAGCAACCGCATGCCCCAAGGCAAAATCTTGTTGCTCTTCCACCATGGCCTGATAGCCTTCCTTGCCCGTTGCGCGGCGTAGGCGTATAGGTTTTTTATCGATTTTAAGTGTTTTAAGAGGATTTACTGTAGGCGGCTCACCCATGGTTCGTGCGGTAAATTGCCAATTTCTACCACCGTTTAAGGTGGTGGCATTGAGTACTAGAATAGGGACTTTTGCATTTCTGCTATCATTGTTTTTATTGGGATGAAAACCATCAGGGTAAAGTTTGTCTGAGTCAAATGGATGAATTTTTAGTTCCTGCATTTGTACAGGATTTGATGGCTTATCAAGCACTGATTGATATAAATATTCATTGTATAGCTCAGCAATACGATTACTTTGTGAATAATCTTGACTCTTCATCTTAAAGTTTTTTCTAAAATCGGCCAGCACATTCATACGAATGTTCTTTTCCGTAGCTTTTAAAAAATCCACTTCAATGGTTTTGATGATCTCAATATAATCCTGGTCACTAATCTCGTCATCAGGGCTAGATTCTAATAGTTTTTTTACATGCAGGTAATATAAGGCGCCAATGATAGAGCCGCCCGAAACACAGGAAATAACCTGAATTGACCGTAGTAATCCTTGTTCGGCCATTTGCGCGAGAATACCAATATGAAAAAAGGAAGCCCGAAGACCTCCTCCTGAAAGTGCTAAACCTATTTTTTCTGGAGATTGATCTGCCATGAGTTTTCCTCAATTGTTTGATGGGTGAAAATAGTATCCATACCGTATTAATTCTGCTTGGTCTCCGTACTCTACATCACTGCCATTAAGATAAGGAAAATAGTAGGATGTGCTGAGGAACGAAGCGCATCTTATTAGCACCATTGATGCACTTTCTATCGTCAGCACATCCTAGCTAAAATGCTTAACTTAATGATAGTGAAGGAGATCTGGGATAAAATTATTATAAGTAGGGTGAAGCTCTAGTGCAGCACCTATTTTGGAGAGATTAATAAAGTGATTAGGATTTTTATTTAAATCAATGCTGTATAAACGCTTATACTCATCAAAGCAAAATAGGTGCTGCACTAGCTATGATTAATACGCCTTTTTCGCGAGAATTACAATGGTACTATTTCACTTGATTTTAAAAGAGCCATTTTTCAGAAGATAAGAAATTATTTTTAACGCTTTGAAAATTATATGTCTACATTAAATCAGCGTGACAACTTTATTCCTAAGGCTGAGTATCGGCCAATTGTTTTTATTGGCATGTTCACGTAGTTTTTTATCAGGGTCAATAGCAACAGGGTTATCTACAACTTCCAATAAAGGCAGGTCATTATGAGAGTCGCTGTAAAACCAGCTGTCTTCTAGCGTTTCTGATGAAGATTTTAACCATTCCTGCAATAAAGTTACTTTGGTTTCCTGAAAGCAAGGTAAACCGGTAAATTTTCCGGTATATTGACCTTCAATAATTTCAGGTGTAGTGGCCAGCAAATGGTCTATGCCGAATAGTTTCACTATAGGTTCGGTTATAAAGCGATTAGTTGCGGTAATGACAATCACAGTATCCCCTTTAAAACGGTGTTTATTCACTAAGCGAATAGCAGGTTTTAGTTGAATGGGTTTGATGATTTCTGTAATGAATTGCTCACGCCATTGATAGAGTTGCTCCGTATTGTGAAGTGCCAATGGTGCTAATGAAAAATGCAGGAATGCAGTAATATCCAGCTTTCCTTGCTGATAGTCCTGATAAAACTGGGCATTGGCTTCTTCATATTGTGCTTTATCAACAATACCTTGATCAACAAGAAATTGGCCCCACAAAAAATCACTATCATCCGAAATAAGGGTATTATCCAGATCAAATATGGCTAAACTCACTATTAAGTCCTGTTTTTGCTTTTACAATAAAAAAGCCTCTTTTATTAGAGGCTTATAAGTATTCCCAGTCGTTTAGTCGGAATCAAAAAGGAATATCATCATCAAAATCTTCGTAAGCTGCCGGGGGTGGGGTGTTTGGGTTCGCTTGTTGCGCAGGAGAAGGAGAAGAAGGAGCCGAGTTGAAATTGTTTTGTGACCCTGTTGAATTTTGCTGAGGGGAAGTATTTGCGGAGGTATCTTGTGCAAATGCTTCGGTGCCGCCACTACGACTGCCTAGCATTTTCATTTCTGTTGCCACAATTTCAGTAGTATAGCGATCCTGGCCATCTTGCCCTTGCCATTTTCGGGTTTGCAAGCGTCCTTCTACATAGACTTGACGTCCTTTTTTCAGGTATTCGCCGACAATTTCTGCTAGGCGATTAAAAAAAACCACGCGATGCCATTCAGTTGCATCACGGCGTTCACCAGTTTGCCGGTCTTTCCAAGTTCGAGTGGTGGCAATATTGACATTAGCTACAGCGCCTCCTGTGGGTAAAAAACGTACCTCTGGATCTGAGCCTAAATTTCCTATTATAGTGACTTTATTAAGCATTTATTTGAATGATGGTAAGAAATAAAATTTAATCCTTAATAATATGCTTTACGTTTTAAAATGTCCAATAGTACTACGCAATTGATCGGCTAGGCTTGATAATTCTTTACAGGCCTCTGAGGTGTTTCTTGCGCCTGTCGCAGTCTCATCAGACACTGCACTGATATTATTAATATTCCTGTTTATTTCTTCTGCCACTGCGGTTTGTTCTTCCGCTGCGCCGGCAATTTGATTGTTCATATCGCTAATAATGTCAATACGTTCACTGATGGTATTAATTGACTCTCCAGCGGAGGCTGCTTGTTCAACACTGGATTTTGCTTGTTGTTTACCATTTTCCATGACAGTTACTGCTTGTTTGGCACGCGTTTGTAAACGCTCAATGGTTTGCTGAATTTCAAGTGTTGAGTTTTGAGTGCGGCTGGCTAATGTTCTGACTTCGTCAGCAACCACAGCAAAACCACGGCCTTGTTCACCTGCTCTGGCTGCCTCAATTGCTGCATTTAATGCAAGTAAATTGGTTTGTTCTGCAATGCCTTGAATTACACTGAGTACTTCACCAATACTATTACTATCATTTTCCAGTTCATGAATTACACTGGCAGCATTTTCTACTTCATTGGCCAAGCGATTAATGCTATCAACGGTTTGCGAAACAATTTTCTTACCATCATTTGATTCTTGATCGGCTTTGACCGCTGCATCAGAAGCATTAACTGCATTGCGAGCCACTTCTTGTACGGTTGCGGTCATTTCTTCCATTGCCGTGGCAACTTGGGTGGTTTCAGCTACTTGTCTGGTCACTCCATGTTCTGTTTGTTTCGAGATGCTGGCAAGCTCATGTGATGCCGTTGCTACTTGATCACTGGTGCTACTAATACTTTTGACTGTGGAGGCTATTTTTTTGACAAAGGTGTTAAAGCTATAGGCAACCCAGGCAAATTCATTTTTACCTTTGGCTTTCAGGCGTACGGTTAAATCACCATCACCACTGGATATGTCTTGCATTTTTAAGGCTAAATCAGTGAGCGGTGAAACGATAAGATAGCTATTGGCTATATAACCCGACAAAATAGACACCAGTATTATAAGAGTAAAAAGACCGATTGCTGTTAATAGATCATTTTCTGTAGAAGAGAATATTTTTGACAAGGGGGTGATGATTTCAAAAGCGCCACGTAAATCTCCAGCTCGTTTGTTTTCCATACGGTAACCGAGCAGATCAGTCCCGTTGTTATTACCCCATAGTCGGAGGGAATTAGCCGGGTCACCGTGACATATTTCGCACTGCTTTTCCAGTCTTATGGGTCTAAAGTAGCGTTTTTCCTGTTTTTCTTGGTCAAGAAAAACATATTCCTGACTATTTGGATTGTTTTGAAAAAAAAGCAAGGCTTCTCTTTCAATATTATCAGCCGTGTTTTTGGGGTTTCTTGCCCATAGGGAAGGTGTTCTGACGCGAAAACCTCCATCATTTGCACGACTTTGAAGAAACTCTTTGGCGACCACAAAAGGTACGCTCGACATAGTTAAAGACTTTGCCTCCGATGGCGTTTTATTTTCTACTAATTTTTTTAAGTTTTCAGGATTTACCAGTCCAGACTTCCAGTTATCCAGTGTCTTTTCCGCTAAGAATTCAGAAAGCTTGACTAAATGTCTAGTATTTTCTATATAAGTATCCAGTGCTTTTTGTCTGTTCTCTGTGGTGTATAGAGCAATTAAGCCGGCACTTAATATCAGTAATGATAAGAAGGGGGCTATTAGCGCCTTAACGCCTACAGATTTCCAGTTCATCATTAGCATTGTGCTTTCCTCTTGGACGTTTCAAGTCGACTGTAATTCATACAATTACCATCATAGTAATATAGGCTAAATAATATATAATTCTAGCTTACAATTTAAAAAGGGCAATAAGATTTTTCTCACTAGGATAAGGTAGCGGTTATTGTGTTACAAACTTTAAGATAGATTATGAAAAACAAGGGTTCTTTTCGTGTGTAAGCTTAAATATATCTTGCAAATATGTAGCCTGTAGGCTACAATTACATCATGAGTTACGAAATACACACCTCCCTTATTTTTGATAAATGGCTTAAAAAACTTAGAGACCGTAACGCGGTCATGGCTATTTTACAACGTTTTGATCGTGTCAAATTGGGGCTTTTTGGTGATATAGAAAGTGTAGGTGGTGGCGTAAATGAAATGAGAATCTTTGTTGGCAAAGGATATCGGCTTTACTTTGTCATTCAAAAAAATGAAATTGTTTTGCTATTATGCGGTGGAGACAAATCGTCCCAGCAACGTGACATTAAAAAAGCAAAAGAATTGGCTAATAATCTATGAGGCTAAAGAATGAAAACCGAAACCAAACCCTACAATCCATTTGATTACCTTAATAGCGATGAAGAAGTTGTCGAATATCTAAATACTGCCTATTCTGCTGATGACCCACAAATATTTGTTATTGCCCTGGGATATTTAGCAAAAAACAGGGGTATTGCTTCAATTGCTGAAAAAACAGGACTAAACAGAGAAAGCCTGTATAAAACGCTGGCAGGTAAAACTCAACCAAAATGGGACACTATTCAAAGAATAATGAAAGCTTTAAATATTGACATTCGCGCAGTTGCTTAGGAGTGAGGATTTAATAACTTCCGTAGTAGGTTCTCTATTCTCTGGCAGGTTCCTAGCTTACCAGTAAATCGCTAAGAAGTGCTCAGAAGTACTTTAAACATTCCCCAAAACACAGTTGTAATCATCTAATAGTATTGGGTTATAATTTTGTAATAAACATGTAAATCAACTTATTTTAAAGGTAAGATATTGAACAATATAGAAAAAATAAAGGTTCTCTTTGTTTGCATGGGCAATATTTGCAGATCTCCAACAGCAGAAGGGGTTTTTTCTACATTAATTGAGAAGGAAAAAGTCGAGCAACAGTTTGTCATTGAATCTGCAGGAACGCATGCTTTTCATGTTGGAGAAGCCCCTGATTTACGGGCTCAGAAAGCAGCAACTAGCAGAGGGTTATCTCTTTCACATATAAAAGCCAGAAAAGTTATTTTTGGGGATTTTGAGGATTTTGATTATATTCTGGCCATGGATGAGGATAATTATGAAATTCTAATACAATCATGTCCTGAGCCATTAAAAAGTAAAATTAAGTATTTTTTGGATTATGCGCCACATCTTGCAACGCGAGAAGTGCCAGATCCCTATTATGGCGGGAAATACGGTTTTGAAAGAGTATTGGATATGGCTGAGGAGGCATCCTTAGGTTTTTTGGATGCTCTACGGCAATCCGGGGAAGTCAGCTGAAATATTTGTAATCAATAATGAGGATGTTATGGCTATAATTTCTAATAAGGTAGACTATCTTGATGGTGATATTTTACTGGAAGGTTTTTTTGCTTTTGACGATGCTATAAAAAGTCGTCGACCGACAGTATTAATTAATCATCCCTGGGCAGGTCGTA
>CAZNGU010000093.1:0-6913 GCA_964572325.1 uncultured Methylomarinum sp. | reverse complement strand
AAGGCAGCTGGGACTTATACACCACGCAATGAACATGTGGTTACCCAACACGAACAGTGGTATCACTACGCATCTGAATCGAGTAATTGATGCGACGGGACTCTCACCCGCAAGATTAAGGCCTTGTCGGCCGCTACCCTGACCCTGATTATTAATTCCGATTATTAAACCTGCTATACGATTAGTTAATAAACACTGCTTCAAAGGCGACACTGTTATGGTCATCACTGCAACCAATCGTTTTATCACCGAACCCATTGTAAAATTATTCGGTATTGACATCTTGCTGGCAACCACCCCCCGAATTTATTGATGGCCATTACACCGGAAAATTTATTGGCTCTCCCTGCTTTCAAGAAAGCAAAGTGACAATATTGCAAGAACGGCTAAAATCCTCATCCAAAACACTGGGAAACAGCTACTTTTACAGCGACTCTCATAATAACCTGTCTTTATTAAAAGATAGTCGACAATCCTGTTGCTGTTGATCCCGCTAAATGTCAACCAACCTGTCACATTTTTTAGATAATAATTGGCCGGTAATCAGCTTAAGAAATTCACCGATTACACTTCTATAATGGCAGTCTATCCATACTCATAAATACATTTATTTTGGAACCACCACTTTATTTCCTCACTGCAATTTTATCGACTATACAAATAGTGGAATAGTACCATTGCAATTCTCTTAAAAAGAGCGCAATAATCATAGCTACAATATTTTGTCAGTTGAGGAAAATTATGGTCGCTCCATCTCCAGAAAAAATTGGTCTAGCACTCTCAGGAGGAGGTCTTCGTGCTTCTTTTTTTCATATCGGTATTCTGGCGCAAATGGCCGAACAAGGGTTGCTTCAGTCAATTGAAGTCATTTCTTGTGTATCCGGTGGTTCTATTATTGGGGCTTTATATTATTTACATCTAAAAGAACTATTAGAATCAACGCCTCATGACGAAATTAGCAACCAGGATTACATTAAAATCATCAAAACCATTGAGGTGGATTTTTTAAAAGCAACAGAAAAAAACATTCGCATGAATGTGCTGGCTGATTTTAGAAAAAACTTTCAGATGAAGAATCAGGATTACTCTAGAAGTGATCGTATTGCAGAACTTTATAATGAATATTTATATCAATCGGTACTAAAAAATGTAAGTAATCCTGTAGCAATGCAGCAACTAAAAATTCAACCATACAACTCTGACACACTTTATCCTGACGGCTTTGACCCCGAGACACACAATAGCAACAGAAAGGCAAAAGTTCCAATGCTAGTGCTAAATGCCACCACTTTGAACGGTGGCCGCAATTGGCAATTTACACCATGCACCGTGGGTGAACCACCTATGGCAGATGCTGACAATAAGACACTTGAAATTGATAAAAAACCTATTCGCTTGCGCAGAGCAACAGGTGAAAACGGTTATCAGAAAATGCTGAAAGAGCAACAAAACTTCCCTTTAGGACATGCTGTTGCTGCTTCTGCTTGTGTCCCAGGCTTATTCGACCCTTTAGCCATCAACAATTTATATAACGACAGAGAACTAAATGAAAAAAATAAAAAAATTGTACCTCAGCTAGTCGATGGTGGGGTATTTGATAATCAAGGGACAGACAGTTTATTAAGCTTTTCTTGTACTCACTCTATTGTCAGTGATGCTTCTGGTCAAATGGGCATGGAAAATCAAGTGGCCACTGATGCTGTTTCTGTACTTTTACGGGTAGCCAGTGTTTTACAAGATCGTACTCGTACTGAGGGCTTGCTACATTTAAAAGCTAAGAAAAAGAAAAACATTGCTTTTATAGATTTACGCAGAGGCCTGGGTATTCGAGAAATTAGCTGGAATAGCGAAATGGACAAAGCCGCAGAAAAAGATAAGGTAACTAAGCCCAGCACTGCTAAATTTCATGTCAATGCAGAAGTACAAGAAAAGCTTTCTTTTATTCGTACTGATTTAGATGCATTTACAGAAGTTGAAGCCTATTCTTTAATGTTAGATGGCTATCTAATGAGCGAAAAAGAGTTAGCTACCTTTAAAAAATCTAAAAGCCATGCTAAAGAATCATGGAAATTTAATGAAATTGCGCCCTGGATGGAAAACCCAACGCCAGACTACCTTAGACAGCTGGATATTGCCAAATCCGTTTTTGGTAAATCTTTGCAAGTTTTCCCCTGGCTCTGGACTCCAGTTGTTTTAGTCCTTGGCTTGATACTGTATTATTTTAAACTGCCAATCATAGAATTTGTAATAAATGGCTCTATTCCTATTTATCTTATTATTGTAACCTTTGCTGTGTGGCTTATGAACCTTATAGCTCCAAAGCTTTCAAAAATGTATTCCATTTTTAAATTTTTAGATAATCCTTATGTTTTAATCGTCAAACGTTTCTTTAAGGCATCATTATTAGTTGTAGGCACAATATTCGTACTGCTTTATCTAAAATGTATTAATCCTATGTATTTAGCCCAAGGAAGAGTTTCAAAGTTAAAAAAATAGACTTTCAACCCATTAATTAATAGAACCTGATAATACGCATTAAGTCCAAATGAGGAGAGAAAATCATGGTACAAAAAAGCCCCCTAGTCTGCCCTTTTGAGCATATACCCAATCCTGATCAGGAAACACAGAAAATAGCTGAAATTGCTGATCGAACGGTAAGTTTACTAGATACTCGATACCCGGCACCTGATAAAGTGCTTCGAGGTGTTCACCCTAAATCACATGGCTGTATTAAAGCCGTATTTGAAATAAATTCGGATATTGATTCATCATTCCAGGTGGGACTTTTTAGCTCGCCTGGCAAAAAATACGATGCCTTTATCCGTTTTTCCAATGCCTCAGCTCGACTGGGGCCAGACATTAGTGATAAAGGAGAACACGGTAGCCGTGGCATAGCCATCAAGGTATTTGATGTCGGTAAAGAAGTTTTAATTGAAGACAATGGTGCCTGTAATCAGGATTTTCTGATGATTAATCAACCGGTATTTGCCTTTGCCAATACCGATGATTATCTGCGTCTCACCCGTTTTCTTGACAGAAATAACGATGACCCCAGTGCATTTTTTGACCCTTTAAAACTGCAAGACCCTTCACTTTCTGAGCAAGAAAAACAACGTATTCTGGGCTATGTAAAAGCAGAAAACCTGGATGAAGTCAGTATAAAAAGAATATTGGATACACTGCTTATTGTTAAACAGATTAAAGCCTCTGCAGTCGCAAATCCTCTGAATATTCAGTATTTCAGTGCCGCCCCTTTTCTTTTTGGAGAAGATCAGGTGATGAAATTTTCAGTGCGCCCTATTAATCAAGTTAATCCTACGGAACTGCCGTCTGAGCCATCGGCTGACTACTTACAAAGCGCAGTCACTGAAAGCATGAATCAAAATGCATTGATCGAATTTGATTTTATGCTGCAAATTAGAAATGATCAAGGTGAAATGGGCATTGAAAATGCTTCATCCTTATGGGATGAAGATCAGTTTCCTTTTACTAGCGTGGCAAAAATAACCATTCCTGCACCGCAGACAGATATTAATTCAGAAGCTAACAAAGCTTATTGTGAAGCATTAGCGTTTACCCCCTGGCATTGTCTTCCAGAGCATCAACCGATCGGTAGCATTAATCGGCTAAGAAAAGAGGTTTACCAGGCATCAGCTGGACATCGTAACAGTGAAAGAAGTGCTGATAATGGGTTCTTTTTAACACGACTTATAAAGCTGATTTTTGGCTAAAACTAACGGTGACTCCTATGAAAAAAGTAATCTTACTTCCGGCTTTGCTTGTCTTGCTACTCAATGGCTGTACTTATGTTTCTCAAGGTGTTTTTGTAGACGCTGATCGTTATGCTGAAACAACTCGGCAGGATATTTTTGGCGATAATACCAATCAGATTGTCTATCTGGATCAAAACTGGGACAGATATGACAGTTTGTGGTTTTATAATACCACGCAAGGGTCTAATTTCATGCCCTATGAGATTTTTCTAAATCTCGAACAAGAGGATAATGAGTCACTTTTCAGTAATGCTGAAAACATGAATAACTATCGTTTTTTAATCCAGAAACCCAGTCATGACAACCCTAAAGGACTTCCTGTCGGTTTTGTTGAAGATACTTATCAAGATAAAAGTTATATCGGATTTACCTGTGCAGCTTGCCACACCAATCAAATCAATTTTCAGGAAACAGGCATAAGAATTGATGGTGCACCGGGCTTAGTTGATTTTGAAGGCTTCTTTTTAGGTATTGAACAGGCACTTAAAGCCACCTTAAATAATCCAGCCAAGTTTGACCGTCTGGCGGATGTATTGATCGCTAAGGAAATCACTGAAAATAAACAAGATTTTCGCCAGACTCTTAAGGCAATTACCCAAAATCAACAGGACTATAATAAATCTAATGCGCCAGTAAACGGTGACAAAATGATACATTATGGTTACGGTCGTTTAGATGCATTTGGAAGGATATATAATCGAGTATTGCAACACTTAAAA
The DNA here is from genome assembly GCA_964572325.1 of uncultured Methylomarinum sp. Lineage (GTDB taxonomy): Bacteria > Pseudomonadota > Gammaproteobacteria > Methylococcales > Methylomonadaceae > QPIN01. Next base: position 2,421 of record CAZNGU010000093.1, on the reverse strand, counting down.
ACCGGCACGCCGAATTCTAATCCAGCAAATGCACCGGTGAGTTATCCTTTTTTATGGGATACACCACAACACGATTTTGTACAATGGAATGGTGTTGGCAATAATAATCCGGGAGGGATAATCGGCTTTTTAGGCCCCTTAGGTCGTAATACAGGGGAAGTACTAGGCGTATTTGGAACCTTTGATCTCACTAAAATACCGGGTGATAAAGGCTTTAGATCTTCGGTAGTTCGCCGAAACTTATTGCGTCTGGAAGATCATTTGATTTCACTGGAATCACCTCTCTGGCCAGAACACATTCTTCCAGAAATCAATCAGCAACTGGCCAATCAAGGTAAAGAAGTTTATCAAAGCTACCAATGCGACAGCTGTCATAGTAGTCCAGATCAGTTTGATCGAAGCAGTTCAGATCGTAGAGTCATTGCCCAGTTTTCCAGTCTTAAAATGATCCGGACTGACCCCAGTATGGCGGCTAATGCTTTAACTTATCAAGGTAATAGTGGTGTTTTTGAAGGAGAAAAACTTCCCGATTCTAATCAAACCTTTGGCGCAAAGACCGCTGCTTTATTAGCGCTGCGAAAAGCAACAGGCGGCGTTATTTTAGAACCTGATCACGATAAACTTCCCATTCAGCGTGGGTTTGAACAAACTTATGATTTTATAGTCGCATTTTTTAATAATCCGATTAAAGAAACCACACGTCACCTGGATTTTGGTACGGATAATCAATTACCATTGAGTCTAAGTGCCTATAAAGGACGCACATTAAACGGAATTTGGGCAACAGCCCCTTATTTACATAATGGCTCTGTCCCCAATTTATATGAACTGTTTCTGCCGAGTTGTACTCAGGATGAAATAAATGCTGGCAAAGAATGTCGTTCTAATAAATTTACACTAGGCAGCCGGGAATTTGATCCTGTAAAAGTGGGGCTGGTTGAAAAGAAAGTATCTGAGTATCCCGATCTGTTTGAATTTGATGTATCCCTGCCAGGTAACAGAAATACTGGTCATGAATATGCGGCAGGAAAAACACCCGTTATCAAACTGGATTCTAATGGAAAGCCAATAAAAAATGCACAAGGGCAAGTAGCAACTGAATTGTTACCTGCTATCAGTAAAAACCAAAGGCTAGCTTTGCTGGAATACCTTAAAACGTTTTAAAGCTTTTCTTAAAAACCAACATGGATGCAATATTCGATAAGAACACAGGGATGTGCAAATTAAAGAAGTGTTTTCTGGCACATCCGTATTTTTACAAAATTCGTGTTTAATTGGTTTTTGTAGGATAACAATTGTTGCACTTTATTTTCTCAATTTTTTATAATGAACTAATGCTCAATGCCTTAGTCTTTGAAAGCGGAGATAGTAGAAAATTTAAACCCGGTATCGACTGCTGACTACCATAAAGAAATTTTTAGCGCTTATTCAAGTGCTTCGACTCAATGAGTTAATTTGATTTTCAAACGATTCGATACAGCCATACCGGTTTTTTTACCCTGTATGAGAATAATTAGTAATAATTAGGGTGAATAATTGTAAGAATAATTAGGGTCAAATAATTAGGGTAATAATTAGGGTCAGGTACAAATTAAATACAACATGCCTTTTCGCATTATTAGAAATAACGATGTATTTTTTATTTGTTCCTGACGCCCATTATTTTTTTGGTAGATGCGGGGGGCAGGGTCGCATGGAATAAAGCAATAGCATAATAGTCGATAAGGTTACAGTCGCTATTGAATATTTTTTTGAATTGCCTGATTTGATCATCAGGCTTTGATACGTAGTGAACTAACTATGCAAGACTCTAAGAGGGTTAACTATAGCATCTGAATCTTTGACCTTTTTGATGGGTTTTGATTTTTGAACGCGACGTAAGCGATAAGCTAAGTAGCAATATGTTGTTATTATAATGTGGCTTGGATTCGCATAATAAGTGTACCCCCCATATTTTAAACTATTACAATACAATATATACTTCATATTTTGAATGAGTTATTTATTTCCAGTTACCATAGCTTCTATATTATTTGCTGATGATTTTACAGTCACTAAATTTGCAATCGTTGGCTACCAGTTTTCATAGCCTGCCAATTCTGGTAATTTGGGACAGCAGTCTCTAACACTATTAATATGCCGCCCGTTGCTAAAGAGAGACCTTGTACTCCATCACAATTATATTGACGAATATAAAAAGTCGATAAGTAGTTATCTGCGGCGTTGCACTTGCTTAAATTAGCCTGCTAGTTCTGCGCTCGCACACCTTTGCAGCTAACCATTTCTCACCTCCCTATATCAGTCAATACAACAATGATGGAGTACTAGGAGGCTGTCCGAGAATAGATAATCTGCTACGGAAAAACCCCTTTTGGCCACTTTTTCCGTTCATTTTCGTTAAATAGCACAACTATTCGCCTC
>CAZNGU010000092.1:0-6945 GCA_964572325.1 uncultured Methylomarinum sp. | reverse complement strand
CCTATCTTGGTTTTCTGTACGAATTAATCCCATATCGGTAGCTATTGCTACTGCTACTGGTAGGTCTGCAACACGTCGAATTCCGCTAGTTATAGTCCGACGCATGAACCAATTAAAAAGGTTGGAAGTTATAATGTTCATAAAATTGCAAAAGCTTTAAAGTTTCCTAAATTTAGGTGCTTGCAACACTGCAAAAGTAGAGAAAATTGAATGTTTTCAATATCATTAATTTTATACATTAGATGAAATAATGCTCCATAATTCATCAGGTGTATATATGGGTAATATTGCTTGCTTATAGTCTTTGGTATTTCTAGTCACCAATCCATTAACTTTACTACACTTTCCTGAAAAATATTGGACAGCATCTTCAAAGTCTGTGAAATTTGAATTTATAGACATTGAAAGTACCGTTGAATTAACGTCAGCTATTTGAAACAAAGCTAATAACTTTTGTATTTCAACTCTTGCTGTTTCTCGATTTCTTGACTTTGAAATAAGGTAATCTAGTGTTGTAATGGTAGTTGCACATAAGTAACCCTCGATAGTTCTATTTTCAACAGAACTAACAAGATTAGCTGATAGGTCAACAAATGGTGCTCTATTTAATAAAACATCAAGAATAATATTAGTATCAAATAATATCTTCAAAGATATTTTTCCTCTAAATATTTTTTATAATCTTTTTCATCAATATTGTTAGTGTCTAAAACACCAATTAATGACTTTGTAATAGGTGATGTTACTGATTTTTTGGATGGTTGCGTCAATGCTTGAAAGTAATCAGCCACAACTTGAGAAAGAGACTTATCATGTTGTTTAGCATATTTTTTTGCCTGTTGAATCAGGGAATCGTCTAGTCGCAGCGTTAATTTAGTTTGCATAACAGTTACCTTTGACGTATTAGTTTTAATTAATTATACGTCGATCATGGCTAAACAGCAAAAACAAACTTGCCACATTTAATACTTAAATGGTCTTTTCTCAGAGAATTTACTGAGTCTCCAGACATTATCCATACTTACTTTTGCAGCACTCAACTTCTGCTCTTTCCGCTAATTTCCACTGCGGACTTTGAAAAAACAATATCTTATATTTCCACGTCAGTTTATTCTTTTCGCTGGCGTATGTTCATTCACCGCATCCAGTTACTTTTATTCCAATCAAACTGGGCTAGGGTATTCTCTGCTCATTACCCATCAATTAATAATTATTGCCAAAAATAATAGAGTAACAACATTAATAGCAACAGGAACTAATACAAAAGAACAGCCTAATGACGTTATTGATGATCCCTCCATGATTGGCGTTAAACTGGTTGCGCTGCAGGAGGATGCAAGTAGTGTAATAATAATAACAACATCATTACAATTGAGCCGCCTACTGCATAAGCTGCAGCCGTAAATATCTCTAGTATATTCAAGGCACAAGTCATTCTGACTATTGCCGAAACAAATGTCCTCCAACAAAAGGACAGGGTTGAGCCAAAGGGCTGCTGGGAATAAAAAACAGAATAATGGCCGATGCGCCCATAGATGCAACAATCATGGGATAGTTTGGCCAGGGCGAGACAATTTTAGCAATCAAGGCTATAAAAAAGATGACACAAAAACAGCCAATCAAGGAAAGTAACTTGGCTTTTATACTTAAATTAACAGGATCAATGGTAAAAATCTTAAAAAAATCGGCTTATTTTCATGATATAAATCATATTAAACTAAATTAAATTTTAAGTTATCCGCTTATATTGTATTATTCCGGTGATATTAATCACTGTATTTGTGTACATCTTAGTAATAATATAGCTTTTCTGCATTCCTCCTATAAATTACATGGCTATTAATAAACTACAGCTAGGCTGGGTAATTTACAATTATTCGCAACTTTTTAATTACTAGAGTACAGTTAAAAACTTAAGCATTTAATTTACAAATCATAAAACTATATTTTATATAAAAATATGCTAAGTGTACATTTACAGATAATTTTTTCTAATCGTATTTTAAGAGAAAACCAATATGTCCGATATACAAAAATGGGATGTCGAAGACTCCGAGTTTTGGGAGTCTGAAGGTAAAAAAATTGCTAACCGTAATCTGTGGATTTCTATTCCCAGTTTACTATGCGGTTTTGCAGTCTGGTTGTGCTGGGGTATTATCACCGTACAAATGCTCAATATGGGATTTCCCTTTGAAAAATCCCAACTGTTTAGTTTAATGGCCATTGCCGGTTTAAGCGGTGCAACCTTACGGATTCCCAGTAGTTTTTTTATTCGCTTATGTGGTGGCCGTAATACTGTTTTTTTTACTACCGCGCTGTTAATGATACCTGCTTTGGGAACAGGTGTTGCACTGCAAGATACCAAGACACCTTTTTGGGTATTTCAGGTTTTGGCCTTATTATCAGGCTTTGGCGGGGGTAATTTTGCTTCTTCCATGTCTAATATCAGCTATTTTTTTCCAAAAAAAGTACAAGGCCTGGCTTTGGGGCTTAATGCAGGTCTGGGCAACTTTGGTGTAACAACCATGCAAATATTGATTCCTTTATCCATGACTATTGGCCTGTTTGGTGCATTGGGTGGTGATTCCATGACCTTATTAGCCAGCTCTGGAACATTAGTTGGAAAAATCCCGGCTGGCACAGAAACCTATATACAAAATGCCGGGTTTATCTGGTTGGTTTTCCTTATTCCACTCGCTTTTTTTTCTTGGTTTGGAATGAATAATATTCGTACGGAACAAGTTTCTCCAGTTCCTCGCAACCCAATCCTTTGCTTTGGCATGATGAGCGGCATGTTACTGATCAGCTTGCTTAGTGCAATCTTTGGTTTATGGCTGATTTTACCTGAAGCAGTGCATGGCTCTGGTTTTAATATTCCCAAAGAAATTGCATTATTTATTGTTATTGCCCTGACTGTTTCTTTGCTAAAAATTATTCCAGGGCAAATAGGTGAAAGCCTAAGCCGCCAATATCAAATTTTCGATAATAAACACACTTGGGCTATGAGTATTATTTATACCATGACCTTTGGTTCATTTATCGGCTTTTCCGCCTGCTTTCCTCTGGCAATTAAAGTCATTTTTGGATATCAGCATGTGCTGGTTGATGGCGTAATGAATCATGATATAGTTAATCCCAATGGACCCAGCGCACTCATGTACGCCTGGATGGGGCCTTTTATTGGTGCTTTAATTCGGCCAGTAGGCGGAATGATAGCCGATAAATTTGGAGGAGCCTGGGTTACCCATATTGTTTCTTTTATTATGGTAGTCAGTGCAGCAGGCGTTGCCTATTACATGAAAGCTGCATATAACTCGGCTACTCCAGAAGAATATTTTCTACCCTTTTTTATTATATTTTTAGTTTTATTTGCTGCAACCGGTATTGGTAATGGCTCTACCTTTAGAACAATTGCCATGGTTTTTCCTAAAGAGCAAGTAGGACCTGTTTTAGGATGGACATCTGCCGTTGCTGCTTACGGGGCTTTTTACATTCCAAAAGTTTTTGGTGAGCAAATAAAAGCAACTACACCAGAAGTCGCATTAATGGGTTTTGCTGCCTTTTATGTTATTTGTATCATGATTAACTGGTGGTTTTATTTGCGTAAAGATGGTGACATTTATAACCCATAGCAAAAAGCTAACAACCATGCCATTAAACAATAGAAAAGTAAGTTATTGATTCTTATCGGCGCACCATAAAAACGCATATTTGATTCGATATTGCCCTATTTTAATTCGAAAATAGTAACAATTTTCAGTAGAATGATCTGTTTAAATGAATACTTAGGTAACGCGCAATAAATAAGCTACCAGAATTGCGCAGGGTTTTTATTCGTCTTTAAGGCGCAACTGAGAGAGCATAGCAAGCTATGTGACTGAAGATGCAACGCAGAAGACGGATAAAAAGACAAGTAAGACTGGTGGGTTATTTATTGCGAGTTGCCTTAGCTTATTGTATGTATTCCAAATTGAAACGGGCACGGTATTTGCTCTGAAGCTAACATTTAGTTTCAAATGAACAAGATTTCAGAACAGTTAATTCACCGCTTAGTTAAAATTGTTTTTTGTCCAATTTGCAAAGCTCTAGCAGATTAGAGTCGTCATTGATTAGCAATCTTCTTAATATCCCACAGATTGAAACATACAACTATTTTCTAAAAATCCAGGAGAAAACACGATGAGTCATTTTTTAGACCGTCTCAATTTTTTTAAAAAAGTTCAAAGCACCTTTTCCGGTGGACATGGAATGGTCACCAATGAAGATCGCTCAGCCGAAGATGGTTATCGTAATCGCTGGCGCTATGACAAAGTCGTGCGCTCAACCCATGGGGTAAATTGTACGGGTAGCTGCTCCTGGAACATCCATGTAAAAAATGGCCTGGTTGCCTTTGAAATGCAAGCCACTGACTACCCTCGCACCCGCCCTGATTTACCGAACCATGAACCGCGAGGGTGTCCCCGTGGCGCCAGTTATTCCTGGTATTTATACAGCCCATTACGCGTTAAATATCCGTTAATTCGTGAACGTCTGGTTTCTTTATACAGAGAAGAACGTGATGCGGGTAAAGATCCTGTTGAAGCCTGGGGAGCGATCCAGGAAGATCCTGAAAAACGTAAAAAATATACCGCTGTTCGTGGCTTGGGCGGCTTTGTTCGTGTTGATTGGGAAGAAGTTACCGAAATTATTGCAGCATCTAATGTCTATACTGCTAAAACCCATGGCCCTGACCGAATAGCTGGATTCTCTCCCATTCCAGCCATGTCGATGATCAGTTATGCGGCTGGCAGTCGATATTTATCCCTGATAGGCGGTGCCGTTTTATCTTTTTATGACTGGTATTGTGATTTACCCCCCGCATCTCCACAAACCTGGGGCGAGCAAACCGATGTGCCTGAATCTGCTGATTGGTATAACTCTACTTATTTAGTGATCGCAGGTTCCAATATACCGATGACACGAACACCTGATGCGCATTTCTTTTCAGAAGTCCGCTATAAAGGCACCAAAGTCGTTGCTATTTCCCCGGATTATGCAGAATACGTTAAATTTGCAGATCTTTGGATGCCAGCCAAACAAGGCACAGATGCTGCCGTATTTTTAGCGATGGGACATGTGGCCTTAAAAGAATTCTACATTGATAAGCAGGACGCTTATTTTGAGGAATATGCCCGCACCTATACCGATATGCCTTTATTGGTAGTACTGGACAAGCATGAAAAATCTTATGTCGGTGGTCGCTTTGTTCGTGCCTCTGATTTTAATGATTCCTTGAGTGAAGACAATAACCCTGATTGGAAAACAGTGGTTATTGATGAAACAACAGGCAGTATTTTTGCACCCAATGGCTCTATTGGTTTCCGCTGGGGTGAAGAAGGAAAATGGAATCTGTTACCTAAAAAAGGCCGTAGAAAAACCAAACCCAGACTCAGCCTGATTTTTGATAAAGACGATGTGGTTGAAGTGTTAATGCCTGATTTTCAGTCGGGTGTTGATGTTCCTATGCGTAGAAATGTGCCTGTCAAAAAAGTCATGTTGAACGGTAAAGTAGCATTGGTTGCGACAGTTTTTGATTTACAAATGGCGCAATATGGTATTGATCGCGGTTTCGGCGGCGATATTGCATCAGGCTATGATGATGCCAGTATTCCCAACACACCCGCCTGGGCTGAAAAAATTACCGGTGTCAAACAAGCCGATATTATCCGCAGTGGTCGTGAATTTGCTGATAATGCAGCCAAAACCATGGGTAAATCCATGGTGATTGTAGGTGCGGGTTTAAACCATTGGTACCATAATGATATGAGCTACCGTGCCATTATGAACCTGCTGCATATGTGTGGCTGTATTGGACAAAGTGGTGGCGGCTGGTCGCATTATGTCGGTCAGGAAAAACTACGTCCACAAGCTGGCTGGGCACCGATTGCCTTTGCTTTGGATTGGCAAAAACCACCGCGTCATATGAATGGCACCACTTATTTCTATTTTCATACCGATCAATGGCGTTATGAAAAAATTGATGCCGATGCTTTATTAACCGTCACCGCATCGGATAAATATAAAGGCCATAATCTAGCGGATTACAATGTGGTCTCGCAACGCTTAGGCTGGTTACCTTCTTCTCCTCACTTTAACAAAAACCCGATGACTATTGTTAAAGAGGCGGAAGCTGCCGGTGCCAAAGATGAAAAAGCCGTAGCAGATTATGTAGTTAAACAATTAAAATCAGGCGACCTGGCTTTTGCAGCAGAAGATATTGACGCCCCAGAAAATCATCCTCGTAACCTGTTTGTCTGGCGAGCCAATTTAATTGGTAGCAGTGCTAAAGGCCATGAGTATTTTCTTAAACATTTATTGGGCGCACAAAATGGCGTGATGCAAGATGTGGTCGCTGATGCGAAAGGCAAGGAAATCAAATGGCATAAAGACGCACCCATCGCTAAACTAGATTTAATGGTGGATATTAACTTCCGCCTGAATTCTACTGGTGCGTATTCTGATATCGTATTACCGACGGCAACATGGTATGAGAAAAATGATTTGAATACCACCGATATGCATCCTTTTATCCATCCGTTAACTCAAGCCGTTGACCCAGGCTGGGAATCACGTTCGGACTGGCAAATTTTTAAAACCATATCCAAGCGTTTTTCTGAACTCGCTGAAACCCATTTGGGCACACAAAAAGACTTGGTAGCTTTGCCTTTACTGCATGATACACCGGCAGAATTAGGTCAAGCCATGGATGTTAAAGACTGGAAATATGGCGAGTGTGAACCCATTCCAGGAAAAACTTTACCCCTATTAAAAATAGTAGAACGTGAATTTGCCAACACCTACAAAAAATATACCGCCTTAGGGCCGTTATTACAAAAACAAGGCAATAACATGAAAGGTATCGACTGGAATACAGAGAAAGAGTACGAACACCTAAAAGCCATTTGT
>CAZNGU010000091.1:0-7034 GCA_964572325.1 uncultured Methylomarinum sp. | reverse complement strand
TTTACAAAAATGCACGGCCTGGGAAATGACTTTGTTGTTATTGATGCGATTGAGCAAAAAATTTCATTAAGCCCAAAACAGATTAAATTGATTGCGGACAGACACTTTGGCGTAGGCTGTGACCAACTATTGCTGGTAGAAAAACCTACCTCTAAAACAGCTGATTTTAAATACCGTATTTTTAATGCCGATGGCAGTGAGGTAGGCCAATGTGGTAATGGTGCTCGCTGTTTTGCTCAATTTGTGCGCAATAAAAAATTATCAAGCAAAGATGAAATAAGTGTAGAGACTCATTCAGGCTCATTATTACTAAGTTTTGATCATGATCAGTTTATAACCGTTAATATGGGCATCCCCAGACATTTACCTGCAGAAATCCCTCTACGTACTAATCAGGAAGCACTTCACTATAATCTAACGATCAAAACTGACACTATCCGTTTTTCTGCAGTATCCATGGGGAACCCTCATGCGGTTATTCAAGTTGCCGATATAGAATCAGCACCCGTATCAGAATGGGGGGCTGCATTAGAAAATCATCCTTTTTTTCCAGAACGGGCTAATATTGGCTTTATGCAAATCATTAACCGTCAGCATATAAAACTAAGAGTTTATGAACGTGGTGCTGCAGAGACCCTGGCTTGTGGAAGTGGTGCTTGTGCCGCTGTAGTTATTGGTATTGAACAACAGCTATTAGACAAAAAAGAAATTCAAGTGGAATTACCTGGTGGCAGCTTGCTTATCAACTGGTCGGGGCGAGGTCAGCCTGTTTTTATGAAAGGCTCTGCAACTTCTGTTTTTGAAGGACAAATTAAAATATGAGTGATCAACATCAAGCAGTAGAACAAAGCAATAATGAACTTGCCTCGGCACAGGTTGAAGAATATTTACAAAAACATCCCGAATTTTTTCATGATCATCTAGGCTTACTGGAAAACCTAAGTATCCCCCATCCTAGTGGAAATGCTGTGTCTCTGGTATCTAAACAGCTGGAATTATTCAGAAGCAAACATCACGAGCTGGAAAATCAACTCAATGGCCTCATAGAAATAGCCAGGGAAAATGATATTTCATTTAGCCGGATGCATGAATTAACCCTGGCATTAATGGAGGCAAAAACCATAGAGGAAGTCAGCACTAATCTTGAAAAAGTATTTGCAGAGTGTTTTTTAACTGATTTTGTGGCTTTACGTGTAATCAAAGACAATAAAGACTCTGCCAGCCCTTTTTTTATTGACAGAGATAATGAAAATCTACAACATTTTAGTAATGAGCTAAGCACAAACAAGTCTAATTGTGGTCGACCCACCTTGGCTCAGGCCAAATTTCTTTTTGCAGAACAAGCTCTGGAAGTTAAATCATGCGCCATTATTCCGATGATCTTTACTGAGCTTGAAGGCATTATTGCAATTGGTAGCAGGGATGAATCCCGCTTTCATTATAGTATGGGGGATTTATTTTTAACCCAAATGGCAGAGGTTATAGGGACGCGATTAATTTCTATACTGGCTTAAAAAAAGAAACCGGATATTTTTACAAAAAACAAGCAAAAAAAACGGCGTAATCTTAGATTTTTGTAGCTTTTATCTTGCCCCCTAAACCCACACATGTAGAACTCATGCATCCAAATGCACAGCAACACCTCAACGCATTTTTTCAGTATTTACAAGTGCAAAAAAGAGCATCTCAACACACACTCAGTAGTTATCAACGCGACTTAAGGCAATTAACCGCCCATTGTGCAAATAAAGAGTTGGTATTTTGGCATGATGTCCAGCCCGTAGATATTCGCAATCATATTGCTAATCGACACAGAAAAGGCATCAGCAGTAAATCATTACAGCGCGAATTGTCTGCCATCCGTAGTTTTTATAATTATCTACTGAAACAGCATCAACTCAAAACTAATCCGGCTGTTCATATTAAAGCCCCTAAACAAGCCAGAAAACTCCCTAAATTACTGGATGTAGACCAACTCAGTGGTATGCTGGAACAAGCGGCTGATTCAGTATTGGAAATAAGAGACTTGGCTATGTTTGAACTGTTTTATTCGTCAGGACTGCGTTTAAGCGAGCTGGCTGCACTCAATCTTGAAGACATTGATTTGACCGAGCGGTCACTAAGAGTTCAATCCGGCAAAGGAGCAAAGCAAAGAGAGCTTCCTGTGGGTCGAAAAGCCATAGCAGCCATAAAAAAATGGCTGGATTCCCGTAGTACAACAAATACAACGGCACTTTTTACCTCTAAACAAGGAAATCGCTTAAGCCACCGCAGCATTCAGCTGCGCTTAGACAAATGGTGTAAAAAAACAGGCTTAGCTGAACATGTTCATCCACATATGTTAAGACACTCCTTTGCCAGTCATTTATTAGAATCCAGCCAGGACATAAGAGCGGTTCAAGAGTTATTAGGCCATAGCAATATTAGCACCACCCAAATCTATACCCACCTGGATTTTCAACATTTAGCGGTAGTCTATGATCAAACACACCCCAGAGCAAAAAAGAAGCCTAATAAATGAAATTAAAGCAAAAAACCTGTTACTATTGTTACGATTTTCAATAGATAATTATGAATTTAATATGTTAAAAAAGGCTTTAGGAAATGACTGAAAGTAGTGAGGCTAGATCTAAAGGAATACTTTGGTTTTTTGGAAGTCTAGCAACAATAACCGTTCTAATACTATTTTTTCTAGGTGCCTGGTGGGGAATGGAGCCGGATACCTTTAACGTACAGGAAGAAGCGGTTATTCGAATGGAAGCAACTAACAGCAAAAGCATGCCGATTGGCTTTGTTTATACCAATACCTTAGCTCACATGGCAGAAGTGCTGATGGAAAAACCCGGGGGATATATTTCTAATGATGTCGCACCGCCAGGCTTGTTTCTTGATAATATTCGGAGCTGGGAATATGGTGCATTAGTGATGCTACGTGATGGCACCACCGCATTAAGAAATCATTTTGCCAGAGATCAATCACAATCCATTGAAGATAAAGATTTATCTCAAGCTGAACCTTATTTCTACTACGAGCCAAACTCCTGGGCTTTGCCTTCGACAGAATCTGAATATGACAAAGGGGTCAAATTCCTGCACAACTATATGCAACGTCTACAAGACCCAAGGTCTGATCAAAGGCGTTCTCAATTTTATTCTCGTGCCGATAATTTATGGACCTATCTGGAAGTGGTTATCAAACGCCTGGGCGGATTATCTACCCGTTTAACAGCCAGTACCGATCGCTTTGCCGGAGCGGCTGGTATTCTTTATGATCCGAGTGGACAAGTTGCACCTAGTAATACCAAGGAAAAAACCGAAGGTGTCGGCAAAACCCCCTGGTTATTGATAGATGATGTTTTTTATGAAGCACGCGGCGCAAGCTGGGCTTTATTACATATCCTAAAGGCCATTAAAATTGATTTTGGTGATATTATTCTTGATAAGCGCGCCATGAATACACTGGATAATATGATTCATGCTCTGGAAAATGCCTTGACCCCTATTTTAAGCCCAATGGTTTTAAGTGGTGACGGCTTTGGTTTGTTTGCTAATTACTCTTTATCTATGGCCAATTATATTGCCAGAGCCAATGCGGCGGCACTGGATTTACGTGATTTAATGAACAAAGGTTAAGAAATTGATGGAACAAGAACTCAATAACAATCTAAAAAAAATAAGCACTTGGAAACGCATATTTTTTATGCTGGTTTTTTCTGTGATTGTAGGCCTGGTTAGAATTCTATTGTGGGCTATTATTCTATTACAAGTTGCATCTGCACTAATTACAGGAACTGCCAATAAAAATATTCTGGAGTTTGGTAGCAAGCTTTCTGCCTATCTCTATCATATTCTATTATTTTTAACCTATAACACAGACAAGCTACCTTTCCCATTCTCCAGCTGGAATTTAATTGACGAACTGGAGTTACCCAAAATTAAAGAGTAGTTCTTTAAATGCCTGAGCGTTGTCGAAAAATCATCCACATTGATATGGATGCTTTTTTTGCAGCGGTTGAGCAGCGTGATTTCCCTCAATACAGAAATAAACCCCTGATTGTGGGTGGCAAACCTAATTCCCGAGGCGTAGTTGCTACCTGTAATTATCTCGCCCGAAAATATGGCATTCATTCAGCCATGCCTAGCTCTCAGGCTTATCGTTTATGTCCACAGGCTATTTTTGTAAAACCCCGTTTTGAAGCTTATAAAGAGGCTTCTATTCTCATCAGACAAGTCTTTGCCCACTATACCGATTTATATGAACCCTTATCTCTGGATGAGGCTTATCTGGATGTAAGTAGCACCTCATTGCTCCATGGCTCAGCCACTTTAATTGCAAAGGACATTAAAAAAACAATTCTAGCTAAAACCGGTTTAATCGCCTCGGCCGGTATTTCTTATAATAAGTTTTTAGCTAAAATTGCTTCTGATATGGATAAACCTGATGGGCTTTATTTAATCACCCCCAAACAAGGTACTCAATTTGTTGAAGCACTCCCTGTTGGTAAATTTCATGGTATTGGCAAAGCCACCGAAAAAAAAATGCATGGCTTTGGCATAAAAACAGGGAGTGACTTAAAAAAACAATCGCTGGCCTTTTTACTACAAAGCTTTGGAAAAGCAGGTCAACATTATCATAATATTGCCAGAGGAACTGATCATCGGCCAGTTAACAACCATAGAGTCAGTAAATCAGTAGGCGTAGAAACCACCTTCCAAACGGATATTAAAGAACGACAACAAATTCTGACGCAATTAAATCATTTGTTCAACAAAGCTGTATTGAAGCTACAAGAAAAAAAGCTAATAGCTCAAACCTTAACCATAAAAATAAAATACCATGATTTTGTTCAGATAACACGAAGTCAGACCTTATCCCGACCCATTTCAAAATCAATAGACACAGCAGCTATTTTTAACGACTTGCTAAAAGGTACTGATATTGGGCAACGCCAAGTAAGATTATTAGGTGTCACCTTGTCTTCTTTACATGCGCCTGGCCAGTCACTTAATTATCAGCAAATGGATTTATTTGAGTATATACTTCACACGGGCACGAATGCGGAATTTATGGCGAACTGATTTTGGTCGAGAGCAAGGCGCTGAATCAGGCGCATAGCAAGCTATGCAACTGATTCAGCAACGTAGCTATCGGCAAAAACTCAGTCGTTAGAATTCCGCATCCGTGCCCGTGTGAAGTACATTAGTCACCATCAATAATCAATTCTTTCAAATAGTGATACAACATACGTGATGACTTCGGTGGTTTTTCCAGTTTGGCTTCTTTTTGCGCATTTCGTTGTAATTGCCTTAAATATTGTCGATCTGCATGAGGAAACTGATTTAATAATGCAGTTAAAGCCTCATTGTCCTGACTGGCAATTAATTTATCACGCCACTTTTCACACTGGTGGTGTTCTCTGACACCATGCGCACTTTTACTCTCTATTCGATCCAGAGTTTCTGTAATATGATCAAGCTCAATTTTTCTAAGCTGTCCGGTAATAAATTTGAGCTGGCGCTTTCTGGCAGGCTTTGTAGAATGCATGTTTTTTGCATCAACAATGGCATTTTCAATTTTTTCCGGTATCTGCATTGCTGCCAATTGACTATTTGATAACTGGGTTAATATTTCCGCTAACTGGGCAATATCAGCAATATCTCTTTTAATCTGCGATTTGTTTGGGCGTATGGCATAAAATTCAATTAAATCACCATTTTCATCATATTCTGGCTCCTCTCCCCCACCATAAGCAACTTCGTTATTATCTCTCATCCTTAAACCATGGCTATTAAAAAAACTATAAACGCAATAACCAGTCCGATAGGCATGAGTACCGACATCCAGTCTGATTCTGATTGCTTACTTAATTGAACCGATGCTTTAATACCTGGACGCATCCAGAAAATGATGCCAAGCACCATAACACCCAATAAAAGATTTTCCCAAAGTGATAATTCCATGCGCATACCTCAAATATTTTAATAGGATTATACGGCATCCGTAGCAATGGAGCGCCGCCAAATATCAAGTTTTTCCCGAAAAGGCATAGCTGCATAAGCCGGACTGGTTGAGGGCAGCCGGACATAGCTTAAATAAGAAAATTGTGACTTAACTTGAGATAAAACAGTTTTCATATAGATACTTTCTGCTTTAGCACCATTAAAAAACACCGTTTGTATTTTTTTATGCTGACTAAAAAAAGACAGAAAGTCATTACTTTTAATTGAACTCATTGTAATCGCCGCATCAAGACTGCCTGGTCGATGACAACTTTGCAACACATCCCATAAAGCAATTTTATGCGTTAGAAGAATATTTTCTCGTTGCCGGTATGATGCCTTATTGTAATCTAACTCTTTATTAAAAATATTCAGAATAATAGGCCAAAATGCATTTTTTTTATGCCCATAATATTCTTTCTTTGATAGGGAAACCTGACTAGGCATAGAACCAAGAATTAGAATAGCAGCTACTTCATTAGCTATCGGTGCAAAACTACGAATATCATTCATCAACTAAAAAAACTACCACACATTATGGATTATTCAGATCTGGATATTTCATTAAGCATTTCTCTTTCTTCTTCAGTCAGTAAGTTAGAGTAATTATTGGATCCAGATAAAAACTGAGTCATTTCTTTTTGACGTCTACGACAACGCTCGAGAAACTGATTTCGTCTGTCATCAATTCGTCGATCTTGTTTTGGCCATAATAGATAGTCCTTCTGGATTTTCTCAACCCATTCGACACTACCAAATGGAAACAGCACGGTGCGCCTTTCTATTCCACGGCGATCAGATTTTCGATATTTTTTACTCCTGTAATGTTCGTAATTCATAGTATTTATATATCTTTCAATAGCTTGAAAATATACGACAATAAGCTATTATTATAAGTTCAGTCAAAAACATCTAAAATAAAACCACTCTGCTCATTGTTAGCATATTTTTTTAAAAAGAAACAGGCTTAGGGAGATGGAAAAAATAATCATCCAATCTTGCGGGTCTTTTTGTCCGTCTTAAATTGTGTAACA
>CAZNGU010000090.1:0-7036 GCA_964572325.1 uncultured Methylomarinum sp. | reverse complement strand
GTCACATAGCTTGCTATGCTCTCTTCGTTGCGCCTTGAAGACGAATAAAAATCCTACGCATTCTGGTAGCTTAGTTTATTGCGCGTTACCTTAGTACTTGTTCCTGTACTATACAGTTTATTTTTTCGGGTAGATTTTAAGCAATTTTAATTTTCAGATAAGTACTTGCAAAACCAATGAGCTGTTAAAATGGGTATGACTTAATCATCAATGATTGCGAAAATGATTTTTTTGAATACCGAGAAAAAAATACTTAATCGATTAAAGCCTATTATTTTTGGAGCATTCTTTTTGCTATCAGCTTGTACAGCAATTACACCCTCTCTTAATAAGCTGGAAGATTTTCCGCAGGCTAGTTTTTCTCATGAACGGTTTGACCATGTTCTCAGCCAAGTTGTTAATAAAAAAGGACAGGTAAATTACCAAGCATTAAAAAAAAAATCGGATAATATTGAGGCATATTATCAACTGATCAGCCAATTCAGCCCAGACAGTCACCCCGAATTATTCCCCACAAAGCAACACAGACTTGCTTATTGGATAAATGCCTATAATGCAGCAGTTATCAAAATTGTTTTAAACTATTACCCCATTGCAGGAATAGAAGATGTAACACCGCCTTTTCCATTTTTCTTTCTGCCAGATAAAACCGGTTTTTTTGTTTTTCAACGTCCTGTTTTTGGTACGGTATCGACCAGCCTCTACTATTTGGAAAACAGCGTGATACGCAAACGTTTTTCAGAACCGCGCATACATTTTGCCCTGAATTGTGCTTCACTAGGCTGTCCCATACTTCCTGATTATGTATTTACTGCTAATCAATTAGATCAGCAATTAGAACGAGAGACCCGACGGTTTTTTTCCGAACCGCGTAATTTACGCATTGATCATCAGACAAAAACTATTTATATTTCTTCTATCATGGATTGGTATGAAGATGATTTTATTGACTGGTATCAGTTCCATTATCCTGATAAAAATGCAACATTACTCAACTTTATTAGTCTGTATATTCCTGAAACCACAGCCAGGCTACTAGAAAATTACGCCTCCAGTTACAAGATAGAATTTACACCCTACGATTGGCTCCTAAATGACCAAAACACGATCAATTAAGCATTATTTACGCGCCATTCCCAGAATCTTTGTTGGACTTATATTAGTCAGCACCGGCATTGGTAAAGCACTTGATATGCCGGGGTTTGTCACCATCCTTGATAGCTACCAATTACTTCCCATTTGGTTGAGTGTTGTTTTAGCCTACTTTTTGCCTTTTCTTGAACTCGGTATTGGCATCAGCTTACTAATTGCCTTTAAACGTTTACTAACGGCTTGCCTGGCGGTAACGATACATATACTAATGTTAAGTGTGGTATTAATAACTTTATATCGCGGAATCGACGTTGCAAATTGTGGCTGCTTTGGTGTGTTTTTTGCCCGGCCGTTAACCCCAGTTACGGCAATTGAGGATATCGTAATGCTAATAATGTCAGTCCTTGCCTTGCTAGATGCACAGGCTAGAAGATGAAGATTTACCCGTTCCTTTACAATAAGTACCTAGGTATAATTAATTTAACTAATTTTTTCGAAGGATTTTTTTTCATATTCAAGGCGCATAAATTAGCGCATAGCAAGCTACGCAACAATTTATGCAACGCAGAAGATGAGAAAAAAGACCAGTAAAAATGTTAAATTAATTATGCCTAGGTACTTAGCACACTTTCAATATGAAAAGAACGATTTATCGAATACTGAGCGATTTTAAATCCCCCCTGGTTTCTTTAGAAACACAAACCATTCTGCAAAACACCCGCGACATATTACCCAAAAAACTTAAATCAAACAATCAATTCATCGGACAGCAATATGCTGGCTGTGGCGCAACCATTGGAGTCATGCCAAGTTGTGATTTCGCCTGTAAAGGTTGTTATTTAGGCAAAGAAGCCAATCGTATACCCCCTGAATCGGTGACAGGGATCAAACGGCAATTGCAGGTAATCCGTAACTGGCTTGGACATGGTGGGAGTGTACAAATTACCGATGGTGAAGTAACTTTAAGACCCATCGAAGAACTGATAGAAATAATCCAATTTGCTCGTGAAATAGGCCTGGTTCCCATGTTAATGTCACATGGAGACAGTTTGCGAAAATCTCCTGAATTACTCAAGCGTTTAATGCAGGAAGCCGGCTTGACTGAACTCAGCATTCATATAGATAGCACACAAAGAGGACGTAGCGGCTCAGAGTTTAAACATGCGATATCAGAATGTGAATTAATGCCTTTACGTGACGAATTTGCAGCTCTGATACGAAAACTGCGTAAAGAAACCCGTTGTACGTTAGAAGTAGCTATGACTTTTACAGTCACTGACGAAAACATTTCAGCCATCCCTGAAGTATTGCACTGGCTAAAACAAAATGCAGATGTTTTTAAAATGATCAGTTTCCAGCCTGTAGCCCAGGTAGGTCGCACAGAAAATAAATTGGGTGAATCTTTAACGGTAGATAAATTATGGTCCATTATTGCTCAGGGACTTAATACCAATAAAGAGAAAGCCGATGATTTAACACACTACTTTCGTTTATTCGGGCATCCAGATTGCACACGTTTTATACAAGGTGTTGTAGTAAGCGAAAGTAATACCGAAACCTTATTTTATCCATTGTTTAAAACAGACGACCCCAATGCAATTCATATATTAAACAATTGGTCTAGGTATTTTGGTGGGCTTAATTTTAGAAGTTTTTCCTGCAGCCAGCGCATCGTATCTATATTAAAAGTGTTTGTCCAACAACCTAAATTTATTTTTTTATCAGTCATACCTTTTGTCATACAGCAATTACGTTTAGTAGAAAACCGAAGCGCTAAACAACTACTACTAGACTATTTGACAGGTCGTACTCAAATTAACTATTTAAGTATTGTCAGCCATCACTTTATGAACCGGAATGAAATAGAAACAGCCTTAGGTCAGGAGCGAATTGATGCCTGTGTATTTAAGATACCCATAAATGGTGATTTGGTTTCAATGTGTGAAGTTAATGCTTTAAATTATCGGGAAGAATATTATCAGTCAATTCATAAAAAAAGTTACAAAACATCTTGATTTAGTTACACGGATCCTGGCCTATGATTTTTTTGTAAATTACAACAATAAGCTACTACGAGAAAAATTTATTTTACCTAGATATTTTTATTATTACTTGAAAAATTAGTATTTTAGGCTAATGTTCTAAGAGACTGGGTTTAGAGAGCTGAATATCATGAAAAAGAAATTTTATCCCTGTATAAAAAAACCGCTTTCTGCAATTATTGCAAACGAAGATGGTGTACAAGTCAATGTTGTGGCAATGGATACATCAAGTGAAAGTGTTAGCATTCAATGCAATACCGTTGTAAGAAACCTTATTACTCCGGGAGGACGTTTTGTGCGTGATGACGGCAAGCCTATTGAACTTTTTGTATGGATGGAATTACCGCTTGAAAATGGTGTACCTGAGAGAGTATGCGCTCGCTGCCATGTTACTTTTTCACGACGTTTATCCAGTGATCAATGCAAAATTGGTATGCGTTATATGGACTTTGATAAAAGTGACTTTGATGTTCTGGTAAAATATATTGAGGCGGCAACTCATCGCCAGTCTTATTCTTAAAAATCAACTCAAATCTGATTTTTTCGCTTTCTCTAAAATCAACAACATATTAGTTCGAATGGTTTTCAGCTTGTTTTCGTCTGTAATGGGCTGTAACTGCATGTCGGTAACATAAAACATATCTTCCACCCGACTACCAATAGTCGCTATTTTTGCATCATGTAATTGTATATCCAAATCGTTAAACATTTGACCTATAGCAGCTAAAAGCCCGGCGTGATCCGTGGTAATTAGTTCTATTATGATATATCTGCCCAGTGGATCTTTATGAAAATAAATTTTGCTGGCAATGGGGAAATGTTTAGCCTGCCTTGATTCCCTGTGAATATTGAGCGGCCTTTTTGCTTCAGGATTAAGCAAATTATTTTGCAAGGTTCTACAAATATGGATTTCCCTATCTAAATTATTAATATCTTCACCTGATTGTTCCAGCACTTGGAAACTGTTTAAAACATACTGTTCAGATTCTGTCAAAGCAATAGTAATAATACGAGCATCAAGAATGGTCAGACTCAGTTGATCCAGCGTGTTTGCTGTTAAGGAAAAAATATTATTTGTATTTTTTGCATAAACAAAAATTTCTACACTTCCTCTCTGATTCTGTGGTCGCAACAGCACTAAAGGTAATTCGCTTTCAGGAGTTGAGGCAATAGCTATAGTATGCCAGGCTATTTCATCAGCAGAATAGCGTAAAAAATAATCATCACTAATTTTTTTCCAGGTTTTATTTATAGTGGTTTCAGAAATCCCCAAGCCTATTAATTCATCTTTTGCTTCCTGTTTGTTTTCATACAGCTGTTCAGACCTTGCAATCGGGTTTTGCAAACCTCTATGCAAAGCCCCGTGAGTATGAGTGTAAAGTTCTAATAATAAAGAATCTTTCCAGGAATTCCATAAACTAGGGTTAGTTCCCCGAATATCGGCAACGGTAAACAAATAAAGATGGTTTAAATAGTCAATATTGCCCACTTGCAAAGCAAATTTATGGATAACCTCTGGATCATTAATGTCCTTTTTTTGTGCAGTAACAGACATAATCAAGTGATGGCGAACCAACCAGCAAATCAGCTTGGTATCGCTTTTTGGCAGCTTGTGTTGAATACAAAAATCGCGTGCAATTTCTTCACCCAGAACAGAATGATCTCCCCCCATGCCTTTGGCAATATCATGAAATAAAGCAGCAAGATATAAAATTTCAGGCTTGGAAATATGAGTAAAAACATTGTTACAAAAAGGTAGTTCATCTGCATGTTTTTCCAAAGATAGCCGACGTAAATTCCTTAAAACAAAAAGCGTATGCGCATCAACCGTATAAATATGAAATAAATCATATTGCATCCGTGCCACAATATTAGCAAAGCTTGGCAAGTACGCTGCCAATAGTCCATACCGATTCATTTGCCTTAACTGATGAGTCACTCCTTTAGGTGCTCTAAAAATATCCAGAAATAATTGATTAGCTTTGCTGTTATTGCGAAATGCATCATCAATCAGATACAAACTTTTCTTTATCAAACGAATAGTGGATGCCCTGATACCTATCAGTGAGGGGTTTTGTTGCAGTAATAGAAAAATTTCCAGCAGAGCCAGCGGGTTTTTATCAAAGGTATCAAATTCTTTGACTTCAATATATTTATCAATAGAAACGAAATGATTACTAATGGGATAGAGTTGTTTAACCAGGGAGGTATCAAAAAAGTTTTCACTAAAAAGCTGTAGTAACATTTCATTCATGCGTTCCAGTTCCATCACTGTTTTAAAGTAATGCTGCATAAATTGCTCTACATCAGGCTCATAGTTTTCATCTAGAAAACCAAACTGCTGAGCTAAATCACGCTGATGATTAAATAATAAGCGGTCTTCATTGCGTTGGGTTAATGCGTGTAAGGCAAACCGTATTCGCCATAAAATATCCCTGGCGGCTATTAATTCATTGTATTCAGCTTCAGAAAGCAACTCATGCTGGATCAGCTCTTTTAACGAATTAGCTTTGTAGTGATGCTTGAAAACCCATTCAATATTCTGTAAATCTCTTAAACCTCCAGGACCTTCCTTTATATTAGGTTCAAGGTTATAGGCCGTATCATGGTATTTTGCATAACGTTTTTCTTGCTCCTGCATTTTCGCCGCAAAATATTGTTTTGATGACCACAATTCTTTATGGGCAAATTGTTTATTGAGTTGGCTGAATAAAAGCTGATTTCCAGTGATCAACCTGAGCTCCAGCAGATTAGTCATAATAGTCTGGTCTTCAGCTGCTTGCTGCAAGCATTCGGGAATTGTACGGACACTTTGCCCCGGTTTAAGCCCAATATCCCAAAGGAAATTACTAAAGCCAGATAAACCGTCCTGAAAACCACTGGCATCCGCATCCTTAAGCAAGACAAGAATATCTATATCGGAACTCGGAAAAAGCTCATTTCGCCCATATCCACCGGTAGCAATCAAGCACAATTGTTGCGCCTGGTCTTTAAGAAAATGATTCCAGCAATGAACTAAAATATCGTCAATAAAAACAGATTTTTCAAGTAGCAAAGGCTCAACTTTATGCTGAGGATTGAATTTTTTGTTTAATGCTTCATTTTTTTTCTGGATAATTTCTTTAAACAAATTAAAACATTTGTCTTGCGTAAACAACGCGCTGCTGATTAATAAGGGAGCACTCATATTTCTTCCTGTCTTAAGGTCAACACTTCACGTCCGTCCGGTGTTATTAGAATAGTATGCTCCCATTGCGCGGAAAGACTGCGATCCTTAGTCACAGCTGTCCAGCCGTCTTTAAGTACTTTCATATTGCGTTTGCCTATATTTAACATCGGCTCGATGGTGATAATCATTCCAGCCTCAAGTACATCGCCTTTTCCCGGCTTACCAAAATGCATCACATGCGGATCTTCATGAAACTTTTTACCAATACCGTGACCACAAAATTCACGTACCACAGAATAACGATTGGATTCAGCATGTTTTTGAATGGCATGGCCAATATCACCCAGAGTAGCCCCCGGTTTTACCTGTTCAATGCCTAAATAAAGTGCCTCTTGGGTGATTTTTATCAAGCGCTTAGCAAATGGACTCACCTCCCCTACCCTAAACATTTTACTGGTATCACCATGATATTCATCCTTTATCACGGTAATATCAATATTAATGATATCGCCTTTTTTAAGTCTTTTTTCATTAGGAATACCATGACAGATGGTCTGGTTTACCGAAGTACAGATAGATTTTGGAAAGCCTCTATAATTAAGTGGTGCCGGTATCGCTTGCTGCTCGTTAACAATATAATCATGGCAGATTTGATCCAGCTCATTGGTTGTCACCCCGGGAACTACATGCGGTTCAATCATTTCCAACACTTCCGCAGCAAGCTTTCCAGCAA
>CAZNGU010000089.1:0-7058 GCA_964572325.1 uncultured Methylomarinum sp. | reverse complement strand
CGACACTAATACATCCATGTATGTCGCGCCTGGTTCAGCGTATTACTCTCGACAAAAATCAGTTCGCCATAAATTCCGCATCCGTAACCGCGCAAAGTATAAAAAGATTATCGTGTAACAATGACAGTATTATCTGTTAAAAATTACCCATACTTACAAACTTCGAGCAGTCACCTTCATTTAGCTCAAACCTTCTCTATAATAC
Source organism: uncultured Methylomarinum sp. (assembly GCA_964572325.1). GTDB lineage: Bacteria > Pseudomonadota > Gammaproteobacteria > Methylococcales > Methylomonadaceae > QPIN01. The sequence goes on along the minus strand of CAZNGU010000089.1, from coordinate 6,853 downwards.
CGACTACATCTGATCTAAAATAGCCTTTTTAACAGCATCCAAAGTGGCATCAATGGTGACTGGATGCGACTCTTTACATTGGTTAATTGCAGTATCAGGATCCTTTAAACCATTTCCCGTCAGAGTACAGACAATTTTACTACCGTCAGGAATTTTGCCACTGGCTACATCCTTTAAGGCACCGGCAAGAGATGTGGCTGAAGCAGGTTCACAAAAGATGCCTTCATTTTGTGACAACATTTTATGTGCTTCCAGTATTTTCTGATCGGTAAAACAATCAAACCATCCGCCTGATTCTTTTTGCGCATTCCAGGCATAATCCCAGGATTGCGGTCTGCCAATCCGAATGGCTGTAGCAATGGTTTCAGGGTTATCAACCATTTTACCACTGATAAAAGGCGCAGCTCCTGCTGCCTGATAACCACACATAACAGGACGTTTACTGGCCACTGCTTTTAAACCACCCTGATCTTTAGCATACTCGGTATAGCCTTTCCAATAAGCCGTTATATTCCCTGCATTGCCTACCGGCAAACAGTGATAATCTGGCGCATCACCCAATTCATCAACAATTTCAAACGCCGCTGTTTTTTGGCCATCAATTCTAAACGGATTAATGGAGTTAACGATAGTTACCGGCGCATGCTCGACAATTTCTTTTACCAATGACATACCGTCATCAAAATTACCATTAATCTGAATAATTTGCGCACCATACATTAGGGTTTGAGCCAATTTACCCAATGCAATTTTTCCGTCAGGAATCAATACAAAGGCTTTAATTCCTGCACGCACCGCGTAAGCTGCGGCAGAAGCCGAGGTATTGCCTGTTGAGGCACAAATAATGGCCTGACTGCCCTCTTCTACCGCTTTGCTTACAGCCATGGTCATACCACGGTCTTTAAACGACCCGGTAGGATTCAGCCCTTCAAATTTGACATAAATATCAACATCTTTAGCAATGATTTTAGGAATATTTTGTAATTGAATCAGCGGGGTATTACCCTCACCAATACTAATAATGCGAGTATCATCATTAACTGGCAAACGACTTTTATAACGCTCTATGATGCCTGTGTATCGAGTTGACATGTTTTTATCCCAATGTTTCTAAACGTATTCGGCAAACTGCGCCGGTGATAGTTGATAATGCTTCAATTTTTTTAATCGCTGCATTCATTTCTTTTTCTAATGTTGTTTGCGTCAACATGATAACGGGCAAGGTAATCTCGCCATCCAGCGGCTCTTTTTGAATCAAGGCTTCAATACTGATGTTATGATCTGCCAGAATCCTCGTCACTTCAGCTAACACCCCAGGCTTGTCTTCTGCATTTAAACGTAAATAATAAGCTGTTTTTATTTGCTCTGAAGTAAGCACAGGAATATCGACAATATTACTCGCCTGAAAAGCCTGATAAGGCACTCTATTTTCCGGCTCAGTATTCAGCACTCTAATGACATCAACAATATCTGCCACAACGGCAGACGCAGTGGGTTCAGCGCCAGCACCAGCGCCATAATACAAGGTAGGTCCTACTGCATCCCCCTGAACTAAAACAGCATTCATTACCCCGTCAACATTGGCGATTAATCGGCGTTCCGGTATTAAAGTGGGATGCACTCTAAGTTCAATGCCCTGCTCTGTTTTTCTGGCTATACCCAAGTGTTTGATACGATAGCCTAATTGCTCGGCATAGCCCACATCAGCACGGGTAATACGGGTAATACCTTCGGTAAAAACCTTATCAAACTGTAAGGGAATCCCAAAGGCTAAAGATGCCAGTATGGCCAGTTTATGACCTGCATCAATACCTTCCACATCAAACGTAGGATCTGCTTCTGCATACCCTAAAGATTGCGCTTCTGCAAGAACATCTCCGAAATCCCGGCCATGATCGCGCATTTCGCTCAGAATAAAATTACCGGTTCCATTAATAATGCCTGCCAGCCATTGAATTTGATTCCCACTCAAGCCTTCCCGAATAGCTTTAATGATAGGGATGCCACCGGCAACAGCAGACTCAAACAAAACCATGACGCCCTTATCATTGGCTTTGGCAAATAGTTCATTTCCGTGCAGTGCAATTAACGCTTTATTAGCTGTGACAATATGCTTGCCGTTATCTATGGCTTGCAGCACAAGCTCTTTGGCTAAACCAACACCGCCTATCAACTCTAAAACAATATCAATTTCAGGATCACCAATAATGGCATATGAATCTGTGGTTAAATTAATATCTTTTGCATCACAAATTCTTGCCCGATCCAGGTCTCGAACAGAAGCCCGGGTAACTATAATTTCCCGCCCCGTTCTTCGGGAAATTTCTGCTGAATTTCTGTTAAGCACATTGACTACACCACCCCCCACTGTACCTAAACCTAAAATACCAATTTTGACCGCTTTCAAATGTGACTCCTAAATTTATTGCTCATAACAAATACATTACAAAACATTATCTTTTTTCAGCATATTACGAATGCCTCTAAGTGCCTGCCGCGTTCTATGTTCATTTTCTATCAAACTGAAACGGACATGATCGTCACCATATTGACCAAAACCAATACCAGGCGACACCGCAACTTTGGCATCAATAATCATTTTTTTACAAAACTCCACCGAACCCATTTCTTTATATTGCTCAGGAATAGGCGCCCATACAAACATGGTTGCTTTGGGTTTTTCTACAGACCAACCCATCGCATTCAAGCCGTCACAAAGCACATCCCGTCGGCTTTTATACATATTACAAATATCCGTAACACAATCTTGTGGGCCTTCCAGTGCAGCAATGGCAGCGACTTGTATAGGGGTAAACATGCCATAATCCAGATAAGACTTAATTCGAGTTAATGCTGCAACCAGGCTTTGATTTCCACACATAAAACCTACCCGCCAGCCTGGCATATTATAACTTTTTGACAGAGAATAAAATTCTACGGCAATATCTTTTGCTCCCTCAACCTGTAATATTGAAGGAGCTTTATAACCATCAAATACAATATCCGCATAGGCAATATCATGAACTACCCAGATATTATGCTCTTTTGCGACGGCCACTATTTTTTCAAAAAAATCCAGTTCCACACATTCACTGGTCGGATTTCCGGGAAAATTCAGGATTAACATTTTAGGTTTTGGCCAGGAATCAATGATTGCATTATGTAATTCATCAAAAAAATCGACCCCGGGTACCATTTTGACATGCCTTAAATCAGCACCTGCAATCACCACACCGTAAGGATGAATAGGATAGGCGGGGTTAGGTACCAGCACGACATCACCTGGCCCCAAGGTAGCCAAAGCTAGATGAGCCAGACCTTCTTTTGAACCAATAGTAACAATCGCTTCCGTTTCGGGATCTAACTCAACATCAAAACGTTTTTTATACCAATCACAAATTGCTTTCCTTAACCTGGGTATACCACGCGAGATAGAATAGCGATGGGTATCATCACGCTCGGCAGCTTCTACCATTTTGGCAACAATATGCTTAGGAGTAGGCTGGTCAGGATTACCCATACCAAAATCGATAATATCCTCACCTTCCGAACGTGCCTTTGCCTTTAAATCATTAACAATATTAAAAACATAGGGGGGTAAACGACTGATACGATGAAATTCTTCCATTAATGACTCTTATTCTGAAACCGGTTTAGGACTTAGGATATAAATTAACTGAATATTATAACCTTATTCGATGATTATGCGATGCTGTAATACTATTGAATTTTTATAAGCGGAGCAAAATACACTACATAATACACTAGCAACAAGTGTAAAATAGTCTCAAGAACGTAAACTACAATAACGGGTGTCAGTTACAGAAAAGCATCCACAACTCACCTTAAGATAAAACTAAAATGAATAACGAATGGCTTAGTTTTTTAAAGTCTAATCCAGTTAACACTATGGGTGATACTTCAAACACCCTGACTGCGATTACAAATTTAACCACGCTGGAAGTATCGGGCAAGGAGGCCGCTCAATTCTTACAAGGTCAGCTAACTTGTAACATCCTTGATCTGACAGAATCAAATAGTTTTTTCACAGCTTTTTGCAATGCTAAAGGACGAACAATAAGCACCTTGTTAATCTTAAAAAACAAAGACAGATTTTTATTAATCCTGCCTGTTGAGTTACTGGAAAAAGTCCGTAACAAATTAAAAATGTACGTTTTACGAGCCGATGTAAAACTTGAACATGCTATTGAAAAATACTGTCTTATTGGATTAAATTCATCGACTATATCCGAAACAGAAAATTACCCTGACACAGCATTTGAGGTTTCAACGCACTCTGAAATCGCCATCCGCCTACCTGCAAGCCAGCCGCGCTTTCTTATCATCACTAAAATTGACCAGGCAAAAGAATTATGGACTCAATTAATACAAACTTATTTTCTTACCATCGCTGATGCTGGTCTTTGGAATTATCTGGATATTTCAGCAGGGCTGGCCTGGCTGGATAACGAGTCATCCGAACAATATATTCCACAGATGTTAAATATTGATAAATTAGGCGGCATCAGTTTTAACAAAGGTTGCTATACTGGACAAGAGATTATTGCTCGCACGCATTATTTAGGTAAGGCAAAACGTGAATTATTCCTTGCTGAGTGTAATGTAGCAGCGATAATTAACAAAGATACACAGATTATCAGTGCTGACAGCAAACAAAATCAGGGGAAAATTATTTCATTACAGTATTTTGGTCAAAGCTGTCTGATGTTAATTGTCATTGCCAGCAGCACAGCTACACTAAATAATCTTGTACTTGATAATGCCAATCAAGATAAAATTATTCTCGTGGATTTTCAATAAGGGTTTCAAAGAAATGCAATTTAAATCTGTTCAAGACTTTCTTGTCCATGTGCAAGAAGAACTCGATGCTAACCGCCTGATTTTACCTACCTTACCTGATGTTGCCTTAAAAGTAAGGGATGCAGTAGCTAAAGGAGATACTACTTCCCAAGAACTTGCTGATATGATTGTTACGGATGCAGCACTTTCTGCCAGACTGATTCAGGTTGCTAACAGCCCTTTATATAAAGGTACGGTAGAAGTTAATACCATTCAAATGGCAGTGACCCGATTAGGCAACACGACCATAAGAACATTAATTACCAGCCTGGTTATGCAGCAGATGTTTAAACCCACCACAAAATTACTGGAACAGTATTTTAGAGAGACCTGGGAGCAAGGCGTTAATGTCTCTGCCATTAGCAGAGCACTTGCAACTTTTGCTCCACATCTTAACTCTGATGAAGCCATGCTGGCAGGATTAATCCATCAAATTGGCAAATTGCCCATTTTAATGCTGGTTGAAAATATACCTGAATTTCGTGACAGCCCTTCACGATTAAACAAACTACTGGAAAAAGCCCACCCTCCCATCGGGAAAATCATCATGGATAAATGGGACTTTCCTGATGATTTAAAACAAGTCGCCTCTGAATATGTTGATTTTCAAAGAAATGTTGGCGAAAAATCTGACTATGTCGATCTGGTTCAGGTTGCTTTTTTGCAAAGTATTGCTGGAACAGATCACCCTGCTTGTAGAGTAGACTGGAGCACAGTCCCTTCGTTCGCCAAACTAGGCCTGGCTTCCGATGCGGAAATTCTTGAAATTGAGGGCGTTTCTGAAGAAATAGAATTGGCTCATGCTGCGCTTTTATAAAACAAATTTAACGTACCAAAAACACAGATTATTTTCCTCCTTTAAAATATGACTAATTCACAAGCGATTATCCGCTTTAGACGTTTGGGTTTACTGACTATTTTTGCTGTTTATTTTCTTATCCTGGTCGGTGGAATTGTCAGAGCTTCGGGTGCCGGCATGGGATGTCCAGATTGGCCCACTTGCTTTGGGCAATGGATACCGCCCACCGAGGAGTCGCAATTACCTCCGAATTATCAAGAAATATACGCAGAACGCGGCTACCAGAATACTCAGTTTAACCTAGTAAAGACCTGGACAGAATATACCAATCGCTTAGTTGGGGTAACGATTGGTTTTTTAATCTTCCTTACAGCCTGGTCATCCAGAGTCTTTTTAAAAATTGACAAGAGTATTTTTTATCTTTCTGTATTGGCTTTTTTTCTGGTTGGGTTTCAGGGCTGGCTGGGGTCAGCTGTTGTCGCCAGTAATTTAATGCCATTCATGATTACTTTGCACATGATGCTGGCCTTACTGATTGTGGCTCTACTTATTTATGTCATAGCTAGATCTCAAAAAAACTCGCTCACACAAATAAATTGCCAGGCACTTCCCAAGCAGGTGCAGCTCCTCATAAAAATTGCCATGGGCTTAACACTGACACAAGTCATTATGGGTACACAAGTACGGGAAGCTGTGGACTTTATAGCAAATGAACATAAATATATAGACAGAGAATTCTGGAGAGATAGCTTTCCCATTATTTTTTACGTCCACCGTTCTTTCTCTGCACTTATTTTGTTTACAAATCTTTGGCTATTCTGGAAAGTTTACCAATCTCTGGATAAAAATCATCTCATTTTTCGTTGCTGTAAACTATTGGCTATAGCGATAGGATTTGAAATTGTTGTGGGTATCACCCTGGACAGACTAGGCGTTCCTCCAATTTCTCAACCCATACATTTACTCGTGGCCAATCTGATTTTTGGCTTGCAGTTTTTTATCTATATTTGCCTTAAATACGCTTGTGAAAAGGTACAATTAAAAGCAACTTAACAAAACATTGCTCTTTTACCATGAAGCTCATAAAGATCTTGAAGAAGAGCAATTGCCGCCTTTGCTCTACCCTTTCTTGTCTTCATGTGCTTCATGGTGATTACTTCTCTTTTAATTTCATAGCTTGTGAAACACAAGCTG
>CAZNGU010000088.1:0-7088 GCA_964572325.1 uncultured Methylomarinum sp. | reverse complement strand
GAAGGCGCTTTTTTCTTAAGTCAACAGCATTGACGTCTATACCCCATCTCCCTTAACATGGATAAATACCTATGACTATCATAAAAGAAACTGAAGTCAAGCTAGCCATCAATAAAAACATAGCCCGCATTACACTCAATCGCCCTCATGTCCATAATGCTTTAAACCTTGCCTTAGTGGATAGCATGTTAAAAATGCTACATCAATTAAATGATGATACATCCGTGCGTATCATTATTTTACAAGCGGCAGGGAAAAATTTCTGTACGGGAGCCGACCTTAACTGGATGAGGCAAGCCACCACTACTCCACAATCAGATGACGATTCCATTGCACTGAAATTGGCAAACTTGATGAGTACTCTATATCATTTAAACAAACCGACCATTGCTTTAGTACAAGGAGCTGTTATGGGTGGAGGCATTGGGCTTGTTTGCTGCTGTGATATTGTATTGGCCACACCCGAGTCACATTTTTGTTTTTCTGAAATACGTCTAGGTCTGATTCCTGCCGTTATTAGTCCTTATGTTATTAATGCCATAAAAAGCAGAGCTGCCAGACGTTATTTTTTAAGCGCAGAAAAGATATCAGCGGAGAAAGCTTTAAGCTTAGGCTTGGTACATGAATTAGTGCCACAAGAACAATGGCAAAATAATATTAATAAATTGTCTGCCCATTTCAATGCTGCAGCACCCCATGCTATGGCATTAACAAAACAAATGATTAACGATATTGCCCAGCAAAAACTGGATAATAAACTGGGTGATAAAACAGTTGAATGGTTAGTTAAAGCTCAATCATCGCCTGAAGCCAAAGAAGGCATTAACGCTTTTTTTGAAAAGCGCCCAGCCAGCTGGGTCAGTACAGATCAGGAATTATTGTGAGTTTGCAAAAAACAGACTCAAAACAGTATATAGAGTCAATGCAGCTGCCTGATAAGGTCAAAATTGTTGAAGTAGGCCCGCGTGATGGCTTGCAAAACCAGGCCAAAATACTTTCCGTAGAAAGTAAAATTTCATTGATCAAGCAATTATCTACTTGTGGTATCCGAAATATTGAAATTGGGAGTCTAGTCTCACCGCAATTAATTCCACAAATGAAAAATAGTGCAGATGTTTATCTTGGCATTAACAAGCAGCCAGATGTGCAATATTTAATGTTAATCGCTAATAAAAAAGGCCTGGATATAGCCTGTAAATTGGCTATTAAACACATTTCGGTTTTTTGTGCCGCCAGTGATGCCTTTTCAGAACACAATATTCATTGCGACATTGAGCAAAGTTTAATCAAGCTAGAGTCTATTTGTAAGGATGCTTTGAATGCCGATCTTTCCATTAGAGCCTATATTTCTTGTGTATTAGGCTGCCCTTTTCAAGGTAAGGTGGAAATTAATCAAGTCATTCGAATTGCTGAAAATCTGTATCAATTTGGCTGTGATGAAATTGTTTTAAGCGATACCATCGGCATAGGAACAGCAGGCCAAGTTAAAGCATTACTAGATAAAATCAGTCAATCTATTCCTATTGAACATATTGCTGTACATTTTCATGACAGCTACGGACAGGCTATGGCTAATATTTTAATAGCTTTACAAAGAGGTGTAAGCATTATTGACAGCTCTATCGGCGGCCTGGGCGGCTGCCCTTTTGCACCGGGTGCATCAGGAAATGTAGCGACAGAAGACCTTATTTATCTATTAAATGGTTTGGGTATTGAAACAGGTATTAACCTTGAACAACTTATTTCGACCAGTCACTTTATCAGTAAAATGCTAGATCAACCCCCTGCATCAGCTCTAGCAAGAGCTGCATGAAATTACTTTAAAAAACAGGTAACCATTTAAACAACAAAAATTAATTTAAATCTATCTTTTAGCTGGAATTATTACAACTGCTTTGTGTCATAGTATTATGTGCTCTAAATGTCTCTGAAAGCAAAAGGTTAATCTTATTTCTACTCAATAGAGAACTAATTCAGGAGGTTTGAATTATGTTTAATGCACAATCAAACAATGTTTGGCATCTCCCTGCAACGGGTAAACAAGCAAAACATCCAACTCAAACCGTATTTGAGCTGGCAAGTTCTTTTAAATTAGAAGACCTGCATTTTAAATACGATTCGACTACTGGTTTGAAAGCCATCGTCGCTATTCATAATACCCAACGTGGCCCTGCACTTGGGGGAACGCGTTGCATGTCCTATGCAACTGAAAATGAAGCCATTGTAGATGCCATACAACTGGCGCGTGACATGAGCTATAAAAGTGCTTTTGCCAAACTGCCCTATGGTGGCGGTAAAGCGGTATTAATGCGTCCTCATCATTTGCAGAACTCTGCTGCTTACTTTGAAAGTTATGGCGAATTTCTTAATACCCTGAATGGCCGCTTCATTACTGCAGTTGATGTAGGTACTCGTATCGAGGATATGGATATGATTGCCCGTAAAAGCAATTTTGTAATGTGCACTTCTACTGACAATGGCGATCCTTCGCATGATACCGCAAAAGGTGTTTTATATGGCATTAAGGCGGCCACTAAAATGCGTCTTAAGAGAAAAGACCTGGAAGGTATCAGAGTTGCTATTCAAGGCGTAGGAAAAGTTGGCTTTTATCTGGCAAAGCTTCTTCATCAGGAGGGAGCAAAGTTAATCATATCAGATCTCAATCTAAAAGCAGCTCAGCATTGTGCTCAATGTTTCGCTGCTGAACTAGTATCTCCCGAGCAAATTTATTCGGTCGATTGTGATGTGTTTTCACCCTGTGCCTTAGGCGGTAGTCTTAATAATATTACCGTTAACCTGCTCAATGCTGGAATTATTTGTGGTTCTGCGAATAACCAACTGGCTTCAATTTCTATAGCAGATATTTTGCAGAAAAAACAAATTTTTCTAGCTCCTGATTTCGTGGTTAATGCGGGTGGATTGATTCATGTAGTTATTGAATCCAAAGAAGAAGTACAGTCTAAAATCAGTAAGATTTATGATGCCGTTTTCGATATCTTTCAGCGTTCTGAAGAAAGTAATCAACCCAGCTATCGAATTGCCAGAAAAATTGCAGAGCAGATACTTTTATATCCACAATCAGAACCTGATCACTCTGTTTATATAAGGAGTATCAAATGAGCCAGACAACAACTCCCTTATACAAAGTAAATACACCTTATATTAGTGCTAGTTTTGAAATTCACTATCATCAAATACTTGATGCAAATAGTGCTATTGTTGGACAATTGCCTGGTTTTGCAAAACAGCCAGAGCAATTGATTAAACTCTACCAAGCTATGTATCAAACCCGGCAATTTGATAATAAAGCCATTTTGCTGCAACGCCGTGGCCAACTGGGGACTTATGCCTCATCTTTAGGGCAAGAAGCAATAGGTGTAGCCATTGGCAGTGCTATGAAAGCCGATGATGTTTTGTTTCCTGCCTATAGAGAATATGCTGCACAATTTTTACGTGGCGTCACTATGACAGAAATTTTATTGTACTGGGGGGGGAATGAGCAAGGCATGAATTTCAAGCGGCAAAAACATGATTTTCCTATTAATGTACCGATTGCCAGTCAAACCAGCCATGCTGTGGGTGTGGCCTATGCCATGCAATTACGAAAGCAAAAAACTGTCGCTGTCTGTGTGTTGGGGGATGGAGCAAGTTCCAAAGGTGATTTTTATGAAGCTATCAATGCGGCAGGGATCTGGAATCTGCCCGTGGTCTTTGTCATTAATAATAATCATTGGGCAATATCCTTACCCAGAGAAAAACAAAGCCATGCTGAAACACTGGCACAAAAAGCCATTGCCGCAGGTATTTCAGGTGAACAAGTCGATGGGAATGATGTTATAGCCATGAAATTCAGATTAGATAAGGCTCTGGATAAAGCACGAAAAGGTCATGGCCCATCCGTCATTGAAGCACTTTCTTATCGATTAGGTGACCATACTACCGCCGATGATGCAGGCCGCTATCGAAAAAAAGAGGAACTTGAACAACACTGGAAATACGAGCCTTTAAGTCGTTTGCATAAGTATCTAACAAATATGGCTTACTGGTCTAAAAAAGATGATCAGAAATTGCAAAAAAAATCGCAGCAATTAGTTGAATCTGCCGTGCAAGATTATTTAGATACGCCCGCGCAAATGCCAGAAAGTATGTTTGATTATTTATATAAAAGTTTACCTAAGAGTCTTCAAGAACAACGCCAGGAAGTTATTCAGAGAGGCAAAAATTATGACTGCGATTACTCTACTTGATGCAATTAATTTAGGACTGAGCCATGAAATGGCCGCAGACCCTGATGTAATTATGCTGGGGGAAGACATTGGTTTAAATGGCGGGGTATTCAGAGCCACAGCCAACCTACAAAAGCGTTTTGGTAAACAAAGAGTTATTGATACACCCTTATCAGAAGCATTAATTGCCGGTATGTCCATCGGCATGGCTGCTGAAGGACTCAAGCCTGTTGCAGAAATACAATTTTTGGGCTTTGTTTATTCAGCAATCGACCAAATTATTAATCATGCCTCTCGATTGCGTAACAGAACCCGTGGCAGACTAAGCTGCCCAATGGTACTTAGAGTACCTTTCGGCGGTGGCATTCATGCGCCAGAACATCATTCTGAAAGTACCGAAGCAATTTTTGCCCATATCCCTGGATTAAGAGTTGTTATTCCTTCTTCTCCGATACGCGCTTATGGCTTATTACTGGCCTCTATACGTAACCCTGATCCAGTGATATTTCTTGAACCCAAACGTATTTACCGCCTGGTTAAACAAGAAGTTGAAGATAATGGTGAAGCATTACCTCTTGATGTCTGCTTTGTGTTACGAGAAGGGGGTGATGTTACTTTAATATCCTGGGGAGCAATGATTCATGAAACCATGACTGCCGCTGAACAATTATCTCAAATAGATATTAGTGCTGAAGTCATTGATGTGGCAACCATCAAACCACTGGATATTAATACCATCCTGGAATCAGTCGAAAAAACGGGGCACTGTGTCATTATTCACGAAGCAGCAAAAACCGGTGGTGTTGCAGCAGAAATAGCCGCACAACTGGCAGAAAAAGGATTGCTCAGCTTATTGTCGCCGATAGAACGGGTAACAGGGTATGACACCATTATGCCTCTCTTTAATCTGGAGCAACAATACATGCCGGATGTAAACAGAATCATGGCAGCTGTCAAAAAAACCCTGGAGGATGCATGATTTATTTTAACTTACCTGATCTTGGTGAAGGCCTACAAGAAGCCGAGTTAAGCTCATGGATCATACGTTCTGGAGATCATGTAAAACAGGATCAAGTCATTGTTTCTGTGGAAACAGCCAAAGCCATTGTTGATTTACCCAGCCCACAGGATGGTATTATTAAGCAAATTTTCGGTAATCCTGGAGATATCATTCATGTTGGAGATCCACTGGTAGAATTTATGCAAGAACATGATGACTCTATAGATACTGGCACAGTGGTGGGTGAAGTTAAAGCCGGTAAATCGGTAGTCACTGAGCCCAGCCTCTCTATTCATCACACGTCTGCCGCTGGCTTTAAAGCGACACCCGCTGTCAGAGCTCTGGCAGCCAGTCTTCATGTTAATTTAGCCTTAGTCAAACCCAGTGGAAAAAACGATACCATTACTGCCACCGATATTCATCGTATTGCCAAATTAATCATTACAGCAGGAGAAATGATCCCATTAAAAAGTGTGCGTAGAACCATGTCCTTAACCATGAGTCAGGCGCATAGTGAAGTTGTCCCAGTTACACTTTGTGATGATGCTGACATTCAAAACTGGCAAGCAGGTGAAGATATCACCTTAAGAATGATACGTGCTATTGCACATGCTTGTCAGGCAGAACCTGCTCTTAATGTATGGTATGACAGTCATGCTTTGACCCGCATAAAGCACAGTCATGTAGATTTAGGCATTGCAGTAGATACAGAACATGGTTTATTTGTTCCAGTACTTAAGGATATTGCTAATCGCCCAGCAAAAGATTTACGTGCTGGTCTTAATGCCCTAAAAGCAGCAGTTAATTCGCGTTCAATTCCTCCAGAACAAATGCGGGGACACACCATTACTTTATCCAATTTTGGTGTCTTCGCCGGTCGTTATGCAAACCCTGTCGTGATACCTCCCACCGTAGCCATTATCGGTGCAGGTAAAACCCGTTTAGAACTGGTATTAATTAAAGGACAAGTAGAGGAGCATCTTAAATTACCACTTTCTATTACCTTCGACCATCGAGTAGTGACGGGAGGTGAAGCCGCACGCTTTTTAGCCGCATTGTTAAATGACTTGCACCAGGCAGACTAATGAACCCTTTAAGCATCAATACAGATACTGTTGATTATTTCCAGCAATATATGCCCGGTGATATTTGCTTTGGTTGCGGGCATGAAAATGATGCCGGATTAAAGATTCGGAGCTTTTGGCAAAATGATGAATGCATCTGTATCTGGCAAGCAGAACCTAAACATCAAGGCTGGCCTAATCTAATATGTGGCGGCATTATTGCAACATTGATTGATTGCCATTGCATGGCATCTGCTATGGCAATAGCGATAAAAAATGAAAACCGTGCGCTAGGTTCCCAACCCGAATATCGCTTTGCTACCGGTACATTAAATATAAAATACTTAAAACCCACCCCTTGCTCAGAGCCTCTTTTGCTTAAAGCCAAGGTCGTCCATATCAAAAAACAACGGATTTATACTTTGCACTGTGATCTTTATGCACAACAATTAAAAACAGCAGAAGCAGAAGTCATTGCATTTTTAGTGTATCAAGGAGAACATTCAGAAAAAACAAAGGTCGCATTTAGTAAGCAATAACACTATGCAAAATACTGATCAGAGCATTATCGAAACCAGCATTCGCAAGATGGGCTCTGCAGCGTTAAATGAATCACTTATTAATATCCATCTTCGACCGCTGTTTAACAAAACCTTACACAGCACATCAACTATATATTTGGCCAACCACTCTTTAGGACGTATGTTAGACCAAACAGAAACAGATGTACTAGAAGGATTGAATGTTTGGTCGAATACTGATGAAGATGCCTGGAATCATTGGTTAACTGAAATAGAT
>CAZNGU010000087.1:0-7104 GCA_964572325.1 uncultured Methylomarinum sp. | reverse complement strand
AGACGGACAAAAAGGCAAGTAAGGTGGGTGGGTTATTTGTTTCCAGTTGCCTAAGGTGCTACAGGATCTTGTTCAGTCTTCATTGCGAAGAATTTTGATGCGATGAATCCTGGGTTTTAATCGCTATTGCCCAGTAGTTTGGATGATGTAATCTGTGGGACAAAAACCACTTTTTTTATAAGGGATATAACAGAAAGTAAGAAACCTGGGTTTATCTTAATTTGTGCAAATTAAAGCAAGGGAGATGTGGAAATAATTTTGAGGCTTAGTTTAGCCTAAAGGGAAACAAAAAAGCCGTAACAGACTGAGCTGGTACGGCTTTAGAAAATTGTAGCAGGTATTGCTTATTCTTCGTCTTCAGGCTCTGTGAAAACCCATTTTACGAAAAAATAACCAGCAGCAATAATAACCAATGCGCCAACTATACCTGATGGTTCTTTTAACAATTCTGTTACGTCTAAGATCGCTCCCATAAGTATTTGCCTTTTATGTTGTGAATAAATAAATGTGCCATCTTTCGTGGCGTTCGAATGTAATATGTTACTTTAGAACGGGCTAAAGTCAAGACAAATATGAGTTTTAAGCGTTGTTGATTTAGTAAAATAGAAGAAAACAGTAGGTGAATTGTAGTGTAAGCAGATGTGATATTCTTGGCTTAGAAGCTGTTTAGGAATGGATATTATATAAAACTGTGTATGACCCAGGGTTTTGTTTCTCTTTGTCCATATAGCTGGCTACGTAATTATTGCTATATGCTTTATGGAACAAGACAACAAAAAAACAAGTGAGCAATATATAGTCGTGCAAGAAATAACTTGAACAACTGGCTAGTCTTTTTGGCCATTTTCGTTAATCAGCACGAAAAAACTGACTCAAAATGGCTTTCCCTCGTGACGGTTTCTATTCTCGGGCAGTCTCCTAGTGTTAACATTAGTTAAAATTTAGTCCGTGACCGCATGAAAATACAAGTAAAAATGGAGTAATGATTCTTTACTTAAAATAATAAGCCATTGCCAGGGTTCTACTCGCTTATGCCACGAAGACGGATTGGGCAAATAAAACGGAAAAGCAAATTAAAAAGAAACAAGTGGAGTAATCAAATGGATAATGGTAGATTTATTGAAATAAAACCTTTAATTCCAAGAGCGATTATGAGCTCAGCTATTAACTAATTTTTTTAATTACTGAATACTTATGCAAAAAAAGACTCCTGTTTCTGTGCAAATAAAAAAACAATTTAAATCAGGGCTTTTTAAACTTCTTACAGGTGGCTTCTTGTCAGCGGTCATCTCGATTATAGCACTTCCTATTTTGACACGAATATATACCCCCGAGTTATTAGGTATTTATGCTTTATATTCTAGTGTGATTGGTTTTGGAATTGTTATATGCGGCCTTTTGTACGAAAGGGCAATCCCTTTAATCGAAGATGAAGATGAGTTAGGCTGGTTTATATCAAGATTATTTTTATTGGCTTTATTAATTGCTTTATTTTATTCTCTTTCTTTTTATGTATTAATTCATTTTCAATATTTTGATGAGTTTTCAAATATTAATAGTTATTTGCTGACCTTTATTGTTTTTGTTGGTATTTATTTTGGCTGGTGTTTCAAAATGATGAACAGCGTTGCTATCAGGTTTAAAAAATATCAGTTAATAGCGCGTGTTCAAGTGTTTCAAGCAGTAATTTCTCATGGTTTTCAAATTGCTTTAGGAATAATTTATGGGGGTTCTTTATCACTTATACTTTCTCATTATTTAAAGGAGAGTGGTGGTATTGGTATAATATTTTTTAGGATTAAAAATAAAATAAGTTTTTTTAATAAAGGGCATTATAAATCATTTAGAAAATATTATAAATTTCCTGTCTATAATTTACCAGCAACAGCAATTAATTCACTAAACTTATATTTGCCCACTGTTTTTATCGGTAGCTTGCATACAGCTAAAATGGCTGGTTTCTATTTTATTGTGCAGAGGTCATTAGGACTTTTGGTTACGATCTTATCAAACGCTCTGTCTTCTTATTTTTATGGTGAAGCAAGCAGTCACTTTAGAGAGAATCAACCCCAGAGAATAAAAAGTTTATTTAATATAATATCGCTTATTGCATTAATATTTTCTTTTTTTATTATAATCTCATTGAAATTATTTGCTATTGATGTGTGTATCTGGTTTTTTGGTGCAGATTGGGATATTGCTGGTGAAATTGCAGTTATTCTATCCTTGTTAATTGGAGTTAGGTTGCTTGTTAGGTCTGTTGTTCAAGTATTTGTTGTTGCTGATAAGCAAAATGAATTAGTATTTTATCAGTTTAATTTATTGCTTATGTCTGTTTTAGGCTTATTTATACCACAATATATGGGGCAAGGACTTATGAGTATATTACCGATTTATGTATCCTGTAGTATTTTTGCTTATTTAGCAATTTATATTAGATGTTATTATATAGTAAAAAGTTTTAATTAATATATGAAACATTTATTTTATTTTATTGGTTTTATTTTGAATTTTATTTTAAATAAAGCCAATAAAATTAGAAAATTATATATTCAGGAATCTTTACGACGTAAAGTTGGTGATGGAATTAATTTAAATGGACCTGTTACCTTTACTGGGGTAAATAATCTTACGGTTGGAAAAAATGTCTGGATTGGAGAGGGGAGTTATTTTAGATGTGAAGGAGGTGTTGAAATTGGTGATAATGCTCATATTTCACGTTATGTAACTTTATACAGCTTTAGCCATGATTATAATGGCGACTGCTTACCTTTTGATGAGCAACGTTTATTCAAGAAAGTTAAAATTGGTCGCAATGTCTGGATTGGGATGCATGTATTTATCTTGCCAGGTGCAATTATTGAAGATGGTGCAATCATAGGTGGTGGAGCTGTTGTTCATGGCACTGTCGCTGCTGGAGCAATATATGCAGCAGCTAAGGGTAAGGAAGTTTCTAGCCGTGATATGTCAAAATATCAAATCCTTGAGGATGCTAAGAAATATTCTGGAAAGAATGGAGTTGCCTTAAAATAATGAATAAAAATATACCCCAATTTTTTGTATTTGGCGCCGCTAAATGCGGAACTACAGCTTTAACAACCTATCTCTCTCGCCATCCAGATATTGCTATTAGCAGCAATAAAGAACCTATGTTTTTTGGTTCAGATTTAGATCATTCATGGAAAACAAATTCGCTTGATGAATACTTAAGTTTTTTCTCACATGCCAAAGATAATCAGATTCGAGGTGAAGGAAGTGTATGGTATTTGTTTTCAAAAAAAGCCGCTCAGGAAATTATAGATGTACGGCCTGATGCAAAGCTTATTATTATGCTTAGAGACCCTGCTGAAGCAGCGATTTCACTCCATAACCAATTTGTTCGAACTTTAAATGAAGATATATTGGATGCATATAAAGCCGTAAGTAGTTCAGAAAAACGACGAAATGGAATGTATATACCCAAAAACTCACATTTTCCAGCTGCTCTTGATTATATATCCGTTTTTAATTATGCCGAACAGTTAGAATACGTTTTTTCAGTTTTTTCTAAACCTCAAGTCCATATTGTTTTTTTTGATGATTTTATAAAAAATACAGAAAATGAAATGAAAAAAATCTACAGTTTTCTAGGTGTAAAAATTGTAAATAATATTAAATTTGAAAAAATTAATGAAAGTAGACAGGTTAGATTTATGGCCTTGCGATCATTTATATTAAAACCTCCTCCAGTTATCAAAAAAATAGTTATTGGGCTATTAGGACAAACAGTTTATCAAAAACTTGATTCTTTTCGAAATAAAATTAAAGGCTATACGTTAACTGAAAAAAGAAAAGATATTGATCAGAATAAGGGTAATATTAAAAAATTATTTGTTCAAAATATTACTAATTTAGAGGTTTTTTTGAAGACTGATTTGAGCCGGTGGAAGCAAAATAATTAAAATTGACTTTGTATAATCAGGTGATTTTAATTATCCTTTAACAAGGCTGTTCTATTAATTGAGTGACTATTAAAAACTGATATTAGTATTAGTAATTCTATGTGTTTTAATTGAATAGGCAGTATCAGGATCGCTTTACTGTATGCTGTATTACTGATCAACTGACTTTATGAGTAGAGGTGAGAATCAAGGGAATCAGAATGTTTAATGAAAAATATTTGGAATTAATAGAAGAGCGGATACAGGAACATGGGATTATAGAAAGGTTTATCAGAAAAAAGCTTGCTAATAATGAACCTTTACAAATTCTAGAGGCAGGGTGTGGGAAACGCTGGCCTTTTAAGTTAGATGGAATCCAGCATATTCTTACTGGTATAGATATTGATAAAGATGCTTTAGAAATAAGGAAAAATACCGTGTCTGATTTACATAAAATTATAGAAGGAGACTTATATTCAGTTGACCTGGGAGCCAATATATATGATGTGATTTATTGCTCATTTGTGCTTGAACATATTAAAAAAGCCGATTTAGTTATAAAGAACTTTGTTAAATGGGCAAAACCCAATGGCATAATCATTATAAAAATACCTGACCCTTTTTCTGTGCAAGGTTATATCACGCGCATGTCTCCGCATTGGTTTCATGTATTTTATTATCGCTTTATTTTGGGAAAAAAGAATACCGGAAAACCCGGTTATGGTCCTTATCCTACTTACTATAATCCAATTGTTTCGCGTAGCGGCATACATGGTTTTTGTAATGATAGAGCTAATAATATTAAACTTGAAGCAGAATATGGGGATGCCTACTTTAGGCCAGGAAGAGGTTTTTGGAAAATATTGATATGCATATTTAAGAAAGTTATCTGCATCATATCTTTTGGGCTTCTTACTGACAAACATACTAACCTCCTCTATATACTACGAAAAAAGTAACTGCTCAGTATATACTCTTCACGCCCTAGAATGGGGTATTCTTGAAGATAAAGAGTATATTAGAAGCTACATCTTTAGCAAAATTATGCTGAATAGTCACCACAAAAAAATATAAAACATTTTGATTCGTTTAATTACCTGAGTTATTCATTGCCTTGCATGAGTGGAGTTGTAAGTGGAACTAAAGTACAGGCCTGAAATTGATGGCTTAAGAACTATTGCCGTTGTATCTGTAATTATCTATCACGCAGAGTTTACTCTCGGCTCTATTCATTTGTTGAAAGGTGGCTTTCTCGGCGTAGATATATTTTTTGTCATATCAGGTTTTCTAATTACATCTCTGATAATGAGTGAATACCAGAGAACAGGTGGCTTTTCAATTGCGAATTTTTATGAGCGTAGAATAAGAAGACTTTTACCTGCATTGCTGGTAGTTATGCTAGTTTCCCTACCATTTGCATGGAGCATATTATTCCCTACACAATTGGTTGAATTTTCTAAATCCCTGATTGCTTCCTTGCTGTTTGTTTCAAATTTCTTTTGGCATGATGTACTCGGTGAATATGGGACTGAATCTGCATTATTAAAGCCTTTTTTGCACACATGGTCACTAGCGGTTGAAGAACAGTATTACATTATTTTTCCATTGATTATTGTTGCCATCTATCAATGGCACAAAAATTATGCGATTGTTCTTCTAACTGCAGGCTTCATGGTTAGCCTGGAATTTGCAGAGTGGGCTACTGTAGAGCATGCTTCGTTTTCATTTTATATGCTTCCTAGTCGATTCTGGGAGCTACTAGCGGGTGCTTTAGTTGCAAACATTCTTTATTTTCATCCTCAGAAAGATAATGATGTTCTGCTTAATCGAACTATGCCTGTTATTGGCTTATTTCTAATCTTTCACTCGATAATTTTCACTGGTTTTGGCTCAACACATCCTGGTTTTATCACAGTAATACCTGTTTTAGGTACTGTTTTAATTATTTGGTTTGCTAATGAAAATGACTTGGTGACAAAATTCCTCTCAAGTAAATTGCTTGTAGGAATTGGTCTTATCTCATATTCACTTTACCTATGGCACTATCCTATTTTTGCATTTGGACGGATTAATAATTTTAATTCATCAAGCTTTGATAAGCTCGGCTGGATTTTATTAACATTTATTTTGTCTATCGCAAGCTATTTTTTGATTGAAAAACCGTTTAGATCTAAATATACAATTTCAAGAAAAACGATGTATATCTCGCTATTAGTGGCAATAGCAATAGTAGCGATGTACTCGTTTTATTCAATACAAAATAATGGGATAAAAGAGAGATTTCCAAAATTAACAGCAATATACGGGAAAAATGAGTTTGATAACAAAATATTACAAAGAGCTTCTTGGACTCTTTTGGAAAAGCTAGCTAAAGCAAAAGGAATGGAGCGCTCTGAACCACATGCCCCTTCTGTCTTTGAAGCTGAACATCTGTGGTTTAGTAATAATCCTGCTACAAAGAAAATTCTGATCATTGGGGATTCTCATAGCAAAGATCTTTTTAATGCTTTTTACCAAAATAAAAGCATTTTTTCTAATCTGGAGTTTTCCCGTTTTGGGATGAATAATTCTTTATTTCCCGAGCAGATAAAGAAGCTTTTTGAATCACCTAATTTTACAGTCTCAGATATTGTAGTGATATCTTTTCGGTATACAGATGAAACAGTCAAAGGCATTTCCAGTTTAATAAAAAAAATTGAAAACAAAGCAAAGAAAGTTATGCTTGTTCTTAATATAACCGAATTAAATGATATAAATGGTAGACCCGTTTATGATGGATATTTAGAAACTCATTATCAGGATTTTTCAGTTAGCGGATTGAAAAAAGAATTTTTTGACAGCCGAAACGATAATAAGGAGCAGATCAATGAGTCTCTAGATACAATTGCAAGAAATAAAGGTATCGTTATTTTAGATAAAACTGATTTTATTTGTGATATGAATGCTAAGACTTGCGATGGTGTTACAGATGATGGTTATAAATCGTTTTATGATTATGGGCACTTTACGCTTGAGGGAGCCAGGTATTTTGGTCGACGCATTCAAGAAATCAACTGGCTAAAAATAGACCAATGAATAGGTACGGAAAAACTTGGATAACTTTCTTTAGCTACATGCCTGTAGGCGAAGTGTGAGGCTGACATAAAGAAAAGCCGAGTGTCACAATATTATTTCATGTACACCC
>CAZNGU010000086.1:0-7156 GCA_964572325.1 uncultured Methylomarinum sp. | reverse complement strand
CATCAGCTATACCGAGAGATTATTTTTCACCTGTTTCTATATTAAAATTATCTTGCTGGCTTCCCCAGTTATTATCATACCAACCTAACTTTACGTATTTATGGAAACTGGAATGTGACCAATCAATTACATTTGATACATATCCATGTTTAACGGGGTTCCAGTGAATATAATCAAGGTGCTTATTAAAATCATCCTCATCTCTAATCATATGTTCCCAAAACCGACGCTGCCATATACCTCTTTCTCTACGTTTAACTCTGCTTTTAGATAAGGATTCCCCTTTATCAAGAGAACGCGAAAACCTCCCTTTTAATAAATTCCAACGTGTAGAATAATCGGTATCATTTTCAGGCAATGTCCAGATACAATGTAAGTGATCAGGCAATATAACGATGGCATCAATTTTAAAGGGGTGCTTTTCTTTGACTTGGCTAAATGCAACACGCAATAGGTCGATGTTTTCAATTAACAAAGGTTTATTGTGTCTTTCTAATAGATTAACCGTAAAAAACCATGTTGCTCCAGGCGTGTAAACCCTTCTATAGTTTGTCATCAAAAAACTCCAATATTGTAAAGAATGTAGGATATGCTGATGTTAGGAAGCACATCAATTTCCACCAGGCATGATGCGCTTCGTGCCTTAGGAACGAGAATTTAATAATATACGAAAGTTTGACGCAGGATTTTGGTTTCACAGTGGTGTTAGCCAAATAGGCGCATAGCAGGCTATGTAACTGTTTGGCTAACACCACTGTGGAGCCAAAAGACCCGTCAGAATTCGGGTATTATTGAATCCTCGTTCCTTAGTGTGTGTCTCAAGCTGTTTTCGTCAAGCTATCCTCTGTTAGCTCATGTAGAATAACGGTTTCCTTTATTCATTGCAGAAAATAGTGTCACAAATACAACGTATCGCTATAACACCTGGCGAGCCTGCCGGTATCGGCCCCGATTTATGTATTCAACTTTCTCAGGAAAAGCAGTTCTGCCAACTTGTGATTATAGCCAGTCCTGAACTTTTAATGGACCGCGCCAGGCAATTAAAGACCCATATTGTTATAGAACTTTTTGATCCAGAAAAACCGTCGCAGCTTAGTAAAGCAGGGACAATGACTGTTTTGCCAACTTCTTTGGAAAATCCAGTGTGCTGTGGACAGCTTGATATTGCTAATAGTTCCTATGTCATTGAAACTATTGAAATCGCTGTGCAGGGATGTATAGATGGTTTGTTTGATGCCATGGTCACAGCACCGGTTAACAAAGCGGTGATTAATGATGCGGGGTTTGCCTTTAGTGGCCATACCGAATTTATTGCAGATATTACTGGTGGACATCCGGTTATGATGCTGGCAACGGCTGGCTTGCGTGTAGCATTAGCTACCACTCATATTCCTTTGTCTGAAGTAAGTCACGCTATTACTGCTGAGTGTTTAACTCGGGTTATTTCAATTCTAAAT
This sequence comes from uncultured Methylomarinum sp., assembly GCA_964572325.1. Lineage (GTDB taxonomy): Bacteria > Pseudomonadota > Gammaproteobacteria > Methylococcales > Methylomonadaceae > QPIN01. The sequence continues at coordinate 5,699 of CAZNGU010000086.1, read as the reverse complement.
AATGAATTGCAAGAACGATTTAGCTTAGAAAATCCGCTTATATTAGTTTGTGGCCTAAACCCACATGCAGGCGAAGAAGGGCATTTAGGCACTGAAGAAATTGATATTATTAAACCTGTCTTAATGACGTTAACTGAAAAAGGAATCAATCTAAAAGGCCCTTTGCCGGCTGATACTTTGTTTACCCCTAAATATTTACAAACTGCGGATGCTGTTTTAGCTATGTATCATGATCAGGGATTGCCTGTTCTTAAGCACATGGGTTTTGGTCAAGCGGTTAATATTACTTTGGGCTTGCCTATTATTCGTACCTCGGTTGATCATGGCACAGCACTTGATTTAGCTGGTACAGGGAAGGCCAGTCTTAGTAGTCTGAAATTAGCTGTTAATACGGCACAGGATATGGCAGAACCCAATAGATTGAATAGGCAGTACCATGGCGCATAAAGCACGTAAACGATTTGGCCAGAATTTTTTACAGGATCATAATGTTATCTATAATATTCTGGCAAATATTCATGCCAATGAAGGGGAGCACTGGATTGAAATTGGTCCGGGCTTAGGTGCAATAACAGAGCCTTTATTACAAAAAAATATTATTCTAGATGTTGTAGAGCTGGACAGAGACTTGGTTAAATTTCTTGAAGAAAAGTTTAGCCAGCATAAAAACTTTACTATTCACAGTGCAGATGCTTTAAATTTTGATTTTTCCGCATTGATCGAGCAAGGAGAGAAATGTCGAATTATTGGTAATTTACCCTATAATATCTCGACTCCCTTATTATTTCACTTACTGGATAACGCTCATTGCATTGAAGATATGCATTTTATGCTACAGAAAGAAGTGGTAAATAGAATTTGTGCAGAACCCGGCAGCAAAAAATATGGTCGTCTCAGTGTGATGATGCAATATTATTGTGAAACCGAGCAGGTGTTTGATGTGCCCCCAGAAAGTTTTAATCCGGTTCCTAAAGTCATGTCTGCAATTGTCAAACTAACGCCACATCAAAAAGCCCCAGTGGATATTAGTGATATTAAATTGCTAAATAAAGTAGTTATTACGGCTTTTTCTCAACGCCGAAAAACCATCAGAAATTCTTTAAAAACATTAATTTCAGAACAACAGCTTGATACCTTAGGTATAGACCCAACATTAAGGGCAGAATCTATTACCTTGGCTGAATTTGCTTCAATAAGTCGGCACATTGTAAGTTAGACAGGGGAAGGTTTTGGCTTTTATCTGGATGCACTATATTGGTGCAAAATACTGGGTTTCTTATTGAGCACCCTTATTGTTTTTTTTATGTTTTGAGGTTTTTTATACTGTAATTTAACATTTAAATTCTATTCCTCAGTTACCCCCCACTCACTGCCATTAACTTAAGGCAAAAACCGTAGGATGTGCTGAGGTATGAAGCGCATCTTTGTGTCATTGATGCGCTTCCTGTCGTCAGCACATCCTACGCGAAACGATTAAGTCAATGGCAGTGACACGGAGCATGGGAACGGGATAAGAATATTAATAATTCCCGATGAAAATTACTAATTGGCATTAATAATGCTTAACATTTATTAACTTTTGTCACTTAAGGAACCTTGATGTCTGCTAAGCAATTAAATTTATTAGCATTTAATAAACCTGAGATTAGAATATTACATTTAACCTGGTTTGCTTTTTTTATCAGTTTTATGGTTTGGTTTGCTCATGCGCCTTTGATGGTAATCATCCGCGAAGCCATGCATTTAACTGATCAGGAAGTCAAAATACTATTAATATTAAATGTTGCCTTAACTATACCCGCACGTATTGTGGTCGGCATGCTGGTGGACAAATATGGCCCCAAACAGATGTTTTCATCTATTTTGATTTTAGGTGGATTGATCAGTATAGGCTTTGCTTTTACCCAGACCTATCAACAATTAGCGATTGTACGTTTTTTATCGGGTTTTGTCGGCGCTGGTTTTGTGGTGGGTATTCGTATGATTTCAGAATGGTTTCCTGCGCGACAAACTGGGGTTGCCCAGGGAATTTATGGTGGTTGGGGTAATTTTGGTTCAGCGGGTGCGGCTATTATATTACCTTCTGTTGCATTATATTTTGGGGCTGAAAATGGCTGGCGATATGCTATAGGATCTACTGGTGTGTTAGCTATTGTGTATGGTTGTATCTATTTTTTTAGTGTTTCAAACACGCCTAAGGGGTCTACATACTTTAAGCCAAAAAAAATGGGAGCCATGGAAGTTACCAGTAAATCAGACTTGCTATTGTATATTTTGATGAATATCCCTATGTATCTAGCATTAGCTGTTTTAACATGGAAATTATCAGCTCAAATGCAGTGGATTAACTCAAGTGTGGCCTATGCTATCTATGCTACTTTGCTAGTTTTGTATCTGTATCAAATAAAGAAAATAATTCAAGTGAATCAGGCTATTTTTCATACTGAAGTCCCTGAAATACAGCGTTATGCTTTTAAACAGATTGTGATTCTGGATTTAGCTTATATGCTGACCTTTGGTGCAGAACTTGCTGTATGTTCAATGCTTCCCTTATATTATGTTGATACATTTTCTGTAGAACCGATCATGGCGGGTATATTGGCGGGTATTTATCCATTTATTAATCTGTTTGCACGACCCGCAGGTGGTTGGTTAAGCGATAAGATTGGACGTAAAGTAACTTTAGGAATAGTAACTAGCGGTGCTGCAGTCAGTTTCTATGTTTTAGGAAATGTAAATGCAGAATGGACTTTGTGGGCAGTCGTTGCAGTAACTATTATGTGTGGTATCTTTTCCAAGGCGGGATCCGGTGCTGTATACGCTATGGTGCCGTTAATTCAACGTCGTATGACAGGTCAATTTGCCGGAATGGTCGGTGCTTTTGGTAATGTCGGTGGTTTAGCATTTTTGACCGTATTATCTTTTGTGGATAGCAATATTTTCTTTATGACGATCGCTGCGACAGCTGCTTTTGTTTTTGTTATGGTGTTGGTTTTTCTGGATGAGCCTTCGGGGCATATGTTCGAAGTGTTGGAAGATGGTACAGTTGAAATGATTGAAGTCAAATAAAAACTGATGGCAGCGCAAATACTAAAAGTTATAGTCGGTTCCTGCTCCAGTAAAGGAATCAAGCAAGAAAATGAAGATTGTTTAGGTACTTTAATACCCAAAGAACCTGCTCTGACAAATAAAGGCATTATTATTGCCATTGCTGATGGTATGAGTGGTTGTGATGATGGCAGAGAAGCCAGCCATTGTTGTGTTGCCGGTTTTTTAAATGATTATTACAGTACCCCTGATTCCTGGTCAGTAAAAACTTCGGGGCAAAAAGTACTTTCTGCTACAAATACCTGGTTATATAGTCAAGGTCTTGCACTATCTACTACAAACAAAGGTTTGGTAACTACATTAAGTACATTAGTACTTAAATCAACAACAGCGCATATTTTTCATATTGGTGATTCGCGAATTTATCGTTTGCGTAAAGGTAATCTGGAACAAATGACTCGGGATCATAGAGTCTGGGCTTCAGAAAACACCAATTATCTGAGTAGAGCGATGGGGATAGAACCACATCTTGAAGTTGATTACAAAGCTTTTCCATTACAATTGGGAGATTTGTTTTTATTGACTACGGATGGCCTGCATGATTTTATTGATGATAAAGTGATTAGAAAAACACTGAATCCTGATAAAAGTCTGGATGATATTGCTGAAGCATTAATTAGCTGTGCTTCAGCAGCCAACAGCAATGATAACTTGAGCTGTCAACTCGTTAGAGTTGATCAGTTGCCACTAGCTAAAGAGGATGAAATATTAAGGCGACATGCAAATTTACCTTTTCCTCCTAATTTATCTCCGGGTATGGTTTTGGATGGATATCGTATTGAAGCCGAAATACATGCCAGTAAGCGAACTCAAATTTATCGCGCCTTTGATAGCAAAACTAATACCCAGGTTGTTTTAAAAACACCGTCTATTAATTATGATGATGATACCCAATACATAGAAAATTTTTTGCACGAAGAATGGGCAGGAAAACGCATTAAGCATAAAAATGTGTTAAAGGTTTTAGATACCGACCGTCCTAAGACATGTATCTATTATGTAACAGAGTATATTGATGGACAAACATTACGTGGCTGGATGGAGGATAATAAAAAACCTTATATTCGGGAAATAAGGAAAATAGTCAAGAAAATAGCCAATGGCTTGGCGGCTTTTCATCGTATGGAAATGATACACCAGGATTTAAAACCTGAAAATATTATGTTTACAAAAGATGGAAGCTTAAAAATAATAGATTTTGGCTCGGTCAAGATTGCTGGAATTGCTGAGATCGCTCCTTTTGAGTCGATGAATGCCGTAGAAGAAAACGTGTTAGGAACAATCAATTACTCAGCACCTGAATATCATTTGGGGCAACGAGGGACTATTAAATCGGATTTATATTCGCTAGCCGTGATTACCTATGAAATGATTAACGGCTGTTTGCCATTTGGCAAAGATATGCCAGAAAAGCCAAATAAAGCCAATCTGGCAAAATTACAATATATTCCTAGTATGCATGTAAATCCCATGGTGCCTATATGGATAGATGGTGCCATAAAAAAGGCATGCAGTATTAACCCACAAACCCGGTATGAGAGTATTTCAGAGTTTATACATGACATTAGTAAGCCGAATACCCTATTTTTACGCTCGGGTGAGTTTATACCCTTAATTGAACGAAACCCCCTGGTATTCTGGAAGTCTTTGTCAGCTGTTTTGACTATAGGCAATGTTGTATTACTTTATCTGTTTTTTTTATACATGTAATAAAGCCTCGCCTGCCGCCTGTCTATCAAGAAACTGGTTTTTCTTTTTCTGGAAAAAAAGGGCAAGTGAAATAAAATGTTGAACCCGAGCCAAATTCAGATTCCAGCCATAATTGTCCGCCATGTCCTTCTACAATACGTTTGCAAATTGCCAGACCTATACCTGTACCTGAATATTTTTCTTTGCCATGTAAGCGTTTAAAAATCACAAAAATGCGTTCAAAAAATTCCGCTTTGACTCCTATCCCATTGTCTTGAATAGAAAACTGCCACATATTGTCAATACTCTCACAATTGATATTTATTTTGCATTGCCTGTCTTCTGAGCGATACTTAATGGCATTAAATATCAGGTTCTGAAAGAGCTGTTGACACTGGGAATGATCTGCCAGTATCTCTGGAAAAGACTCTGGATAAGTAATTAGTGCGTTACTCTCTTCAATGACAATTTTTAAACCTATAAGAACATTTTGTATGAGTTGGCTTATATTTATTGGTTTAGGAGATTGCTTGTTTTTTCCAACACGAGAAAAGGCCAGCAAATCTTGTATTAGCGTTTGCATTCTATTGGCACCATCAACAGCATAGCCAATAAACTCATTGGCATCATCATCCAGTTTATCTTTATAGCGTCGCGCTAATAACTGGGTATAACTGGAAACCATGCGCAAAGGTTCTTGTAAATCATGTGAGGCTATGTAGGCAAATTGTTCCAACTCTGCATTCGAACGTTCAAGTTCCTGGGTGTGATTAAGTAAATTTATTTCATCCGCTTTGCTCTGAGTAATATCTAGGCAAATACCTATATAACCTTTGTAGATATTATTTTCTTGATAAGGAACACCTATTTCGTGTATCCAGCAATAAACGCCATCATAGCGT
>CAZNGU010000085.1:0-7170 GCA_964572325.1 uncultured Methylomarinum sp. | reverse complement strand
AAGTATATAGGGAGTCAAGTCAATTTAAGGTACTTAAAACTTTCAGTTACTATATCTGTATTAGCCGTGCTTTTGACAATATTGAATTTCATAATAGAGCCTTTAATCTCATTAATGACACTAAAAATATTGTTGAATGGAATGATGGAAAGTATCAATATAAAGCAACGCGCTATGTTAATACGTTAAATTCAGGGAGAAGGTGTTTAAAAGAGAATGAAGCAAGTATTCATTGGCTCAATGCACAATTGAAATTATTCTTTGGTGAAAACAGTGCCGCGATTCCCGTTGCATTGGTGCTTAATACCCTGGGGCCATTTCATAAAAGTGGTTTTTTTGTCCAGGCAAAAATGTGATAACTATTTGCTGTTTAGATCCAAGAGAATGAGGGTTCTTAAATCCTAGTGATTTTAGGTGCCGGCTTCTTTTTTTAGTACAATATTATATTTTTCTCTATCGGCGCCAAGTTTTATGATTGCATTGATGCAATTTCTATAAAACTCTATTAAAGAACAGTCCAGGTTGTTAGCCTCGGCATAGAACCCCTTGACAAATGCGCGGCTTTCCCAAGCTCCCAGAGGCTGGTTAAGGCGTCTCATCTTACCATAACTTTCGGCGATAAATTTATAGATTTTTTTGTTAGAACAAGTACGAAGCTTAGGGCCTACTTCTCTATCAATCATGACGAGCTCGTATGTCCCTTCTGTATTTTCGGCAGCAATAAAATCTCTTAGTCTTGGGGCATAATAAAAACCGATATTTGCCAGTTGCCCCATAAGCTTACCGATTGCAAACATTAAAGAGGTTCTTGTCTGTTTTGATTTTTTAGTGAATAACTCGACAACTTCATCGCCTACAACTTCGTCTACCAAAATAAAACCACGGACTGGAATCAGGCCAAATAGTTTGCGCTCGCCCCAGGCAATCAAATTCATGACGGGTAGTTTATGGGCATAAAGCGTTTGCAGCATTTTCTTTTCACGAGTGCAAACCAAATCGACGATTCGTCCTTTCATAAGCTTCCTTAATTTATACCCGGGTTGCGAAACTTGCTTAAGATAGGCACCTTTAGTTTTAGTGCTATTATTTAATGATAAGTATCTGACATCTTTATTGGGTTCGGAGGCAATTAATTTGCCTACTGGTTCATGGAGTAATTTCCCAAAGCAGGCCAGATTGTTCGATTTTAGACAGTCACTATAGTCATTAACAATGAGTAGCGTATCTTTGTATAATTTCATTTTGGGAAAGTTAGTAATTTAAAAAGTATTGTATTGGATAACAAAAAGTAGCTTGTTTTTTAATTAAGGCTTTGGATATCTAATTATAGTTAAAAACCAGAGCAGTTAAATTTTTGCCTTCATTAATTATTAATGGATTAAAAAGTCATTTAGTTTGCGATTATTAATCTTTGCGATGCATCTATCTGATTGAAAGAGCGGGTTATCCTAAGACATAGAATAAGTAAGAGCAACTTTTCTTTTTTTTTGGGTTTTTAGCAATGATTGTTTACCTGATAAATCTATGTATATCAGATAAATAGTGGAATCAAAGACCAGAGTTTTTTAACATTTATGATAAAATAGTCGTTTCAACGAAATATGCATAGATTATTTCAATGTTAATCGAATATATCCATGGAAATAAATAATGAGAGTCATAGTTGTTTGAGGGCTATTTTAAACCCCGCTCCTAAACGAAAATAGTCAAGAGAGTTGAGCGGAGCGAAATGCTTTGATGGGTGCTCTATTCTTTAGTCACCTTTCGGGTGTTTTTTTACATTTATCGTATTACAAACCACACTAAATGATGTTTATTAAAACAGTTTATCATCTAAACCAGCAGTTCAACCAATGTTTTCAGGGTGGAGGTATAAAAAATAATTTGGAGTTTTTTAAATCACCAATGGGCAAACTCATTGCAAGTGAGCCCGGGCAGAATGTACGTTTTATAAAACTTCCATTAGATGGTCAAGAAACAGGTTTTTATCTTAAGCAAAATTTTATTCGGCCTAAGGCGATAAAACGATTCCTGCTAAAAGGCTGGATTACACCTTTATGGACTACTCAGGAAGCGATAATGACTGAGATTCTAGCTAAGCACGATATACCGGTAGCTACTATTGCTATTTGGGGTGAAAAACTTTTATTTGGTAAAATTCCTGTTGGCGGTTTCATGTTAACCCGAGAAATTGTCGGGGAAGAAGTAGTTGATATGTTTGAAACAGGAGACCTTAAACAGCGGCGACATGTTCTGTATGCTGTTGGAGCTAATATGGCAAAATTAGCAGAAATTGGTTTTTATAATTCTCCACGATTACGCGACTATATTTGTACCTCTGACAGTAGCAAAAAACTGGAATTAGCAATTATTGATCGAGAAGTTAGGGTGCCTGAACTTCAAGCATTCTCAGAGCAAGGGACTTATGACTTTATTAGCCGCAGTTATTGGAAAACAGTCAAGAATGGGCACCCTGTTAAGGCGAAAGAGTTTTTGTCTTTTATTAATGGTTTTATTGAAGCACTAGAAGGCCGTTGGAAACCATCGAAAAGCGAGTTGCTGGCGGGTTGCTTACAAGCGAATTATCGGCTTTATGCCGAACGTAAGCAAATAGCTGCATTAATTGATGCGTCTGATTTCAAGAAAATTATGCTAAAGCGGAAATAATTTTTTTATGAAGAGTGTTATCAAAAAAAATAAGCTCGGGACTTTTATAAGGAATGTTGCTAAGTTCATTGGTACTTTATTAAGTATTTTTCTTTTATGGATACTTGTGCAAAATATTTTTTTTCGAAATACTTTGCCTGTAATTATTGTTTTGCCATTGACGCTGAGTGATACTGAGCCACCTTATAAGTTAACTGGACATACAGTGGTCATGCCTTGGGCCTCAATAACTATTAACCCAGGTGTTATAGTTAATGCAGAAGAAAGCGCTACATTATATAGCTATGGTGAGTTAAAGTTCCTTGGAAGTAAGGCTGCCCCGGTTGAGTTTCGGGCGGCGAAATCAGGGGCGTTTTGGCGAGGAATACGTCTTCGTTTTTCAGAAGGGCTGATGAAGTATGTAGTAATCAGCGACGCAAAGGTTGCTATTTCAATAGTTTCGAGTAAAGCAACTTTGAGCCAATTGCACTTAAAAAATATTATCGAAGCAATCTATACTAGAGATGCAGAGATTAATATTAGCCATTGTAAAATTGATCCTGTCCAACGCCCTGCTAAACCTAATATTAATGTGATTAAGTTTAATAGAACGCTGTTTACTCTAGAAAACTCAACGATAAAAACCCCATTATCATCAGCATGGAAAATTGATACCATTGATATAGGTAATAGCAATAATGGTGTTATCCGCAACAACACTATCTATGGTTCAGCATTTCCAGATACAGATGCTGTAGATATAGGAGACGGGTCAAAAAATATTGAGGTGAGCGGCAATCGTATTTATGATTTTGCTGATAAAGCTATTTCGGTTGGGCAGCAATCAACAGCTATAGCTTTCGATAATGTGATTATTGACTGTGGTGTGGGTTTGGCTGCTGGAGATGGAGCTAAAATTGAGGCATATAGAAATAAATTTGTCCGTGCAGGTATTGCCCTGTCAAGCCATATTGATGAAATTACTCTAGAAGGAAGTAGTGTATATATTAAGGATTCAATGTTTTATCAATGCCGCAAAATTTACGACATAGAAAAGCCATCAATAGTGATTATTAGTGACTCTTTGTCGGATACGGAGATTTTACCGGGTATAGGTAATATTAAGATAGATTCTGCTCTATTAATGGATAAAATATCAATTGATAAAGAGCCCTAAAAAATTATTTCTAATAATTTTGATGTGAGTCAGGTTTTAAACTGATTATTTAAAATAAATGTTTTGATGAGAAATTATACAGATTCCAGTTTATATTATTACAGCAAAAACTGGAATCGATTTATTATTTGTGTAAAAAGTGCTTTATCTAATGAGATGAAGCAATGCTTAGATGATCCTGATTCGTTTATTGATAAAGGTGTTTTATTAAAAAATGGAAATAGCAGCACAGTTTCATCAGTAAAGATAAATAATACGCAGCTCGTTATTAAACGATATAACATTAAAGACCATGTTCATGCCGTGAGCCGTGCTTTTCGTCCTAGCCGCGCATCTGTTTCATGGGAAAATGCACATCTATTAGATGAGTGTCATATTGCAACAGCTGCTCCGGTTGCATTTTTAGAATACCGGTGTGGATTCTTAAGAAGCACAAGTTATTTAATCACAGAATTGAAGGCGGGTGATCGTTGTTCTGATTATTTTAATTTAGATAAATATAGTGATGTTGATAAAAAGAAAGCAGCGTACTCCATTGTAGATATATTAAAAAAACTAAAGGCTCTTAAAATAACGCACGGAGATTTAAAGTTAAGTAATATTATTATTTATAATACAGCTGCCTCCTTAATAGACTTGGACTCTATGAAGCAACATAAGAATAATGCATCATTTCTCAAAGCTCATGAGAAAGACATGAGTCGTTTTTTCTTAAATTGGAAAAATGATGATAAAAATAGGAATCTATTTTTAGATATTTATAATAATGAAAAGTAGTTTGTTGGATATAGATTGGATCTTGAATACAAATAACAAATTAAGGCTAAGCATCGCCTTTTTTGGGGTATGTATTAGCGTATTTAGTATATTAGCTGAGGGGCTAATTAATAGGGACGGGGTGTTGTATTTACAAACAGCACAGGTTTTTGATGAGGCTGGATTTTCTGCTTCAGCCAAGGTATATAGGTGGCCTTTTTATTCCATAGCTATAGCATGGACCCATTCTCTTACAAGCCTGTCGTATGAAAATTCTGCCCATTTATTAAACACCCTTTTTTTGCTGATATTGGTCGATGCTTTTGTGCGACTCTATTGGGAGCTTCATTCAAACGTAAAATACTGGTGGATGCCGGCGGTCGTTATATTGGCTTATACGGGTTTGAATGATTATAGGCCTATGATTATTCGAGACTGGGGTTATTGGGCCTTTTTATTTCAAGCTTTATTATATTTTATAAAAGCTTATAAATATGAACAATTAAAAGCCTATATTCTTTGGCAAATAGCTATTGTATTGGCTTTTTTATTTAGAATAGAAGCTTTAGTGTTTATGATGCTTTTGCCTTTTGTGTTTTTAATTAAAAAGAAATCCATAGGCTCATTTATCCACTCTGGTTTTTTGCTATTAATACCATTTTCTATTGTTTTGTCGTTAATGTTAACCGGCTATAAAGGGGGGCGGCTAACAGAGATTTTTTCTTATCTGGATGTGGTTTCCTATTGGGATGGTTTTGTAAAGTATGCATACAGTGTAGCGAAAATAGCCTTACGGCATCACGCCGAAGATAATTCCATTTTATTTGTGAGCAGTGGTTTATTGAGCGTATTAACTGTTAATACTATTGATAAGATAGGGGTTGGCTATCTAGCAATAATAGTAACTGGCTGGTTTAGATATAAGGGCATAAAAGAATTTAATTATTCCTTTGTAAACTGGATGATAGCTATTTCTTTTCTTGTCTTTATAGTTTATTTTTTTCGCTCAAAAGTTATAGCTGGGCGTTACACTATTCAGGTAACTTTATTTTTTCTATTATATGTTAGTTATTATTCGGAACTCATATTCGAAGAATTAAGGTTGCGTGAGCGCCCTGTATTGCTTGCATTATTTGGATGTGGTTTTTTTATAAACCTAGTGGTAGGGATTCACCACTCGGCTTCCAATAAGCTCTATATTAAAACGATGGGGGAGTGGGTTGAAAATAATATTGCAGATTCAGCTCGAGTAACAACAAATGATGCCCGACTGTATTATTATAGTGGTGGCATTCTGAAAAAAAACATGATTAAAAGATATAGATTGAAAAACAATGACTATGCGCTACTTAAAATTAAAGACGGCAATAAGCAATATGATAAATTGATAAATAAAGGACGATTAGAATTAGTTCATTCTGTAGAGGGGCGTTCTAAAGATAAAGCTGTTTTATTTAAAATAAATAACCCTTAATATTTATGCGATTGGCTATCTGTCTATTTAAGTTTTTTAAATATGGTGGGCTGGCGCGTGATTTTCTTAATATTGCAAATATTTGTATTGCCCGGGGTCATACAATTACTGTCTTTGCTATGGAGTGGCATGGCGAAATTCCGGAGCATATTAATCTCAAATTATTACCCGCAAAATATTGGCAAAATCATTTACGAACCAAAATATATATCAAGCAACTCCAAAAGGAATTAAGTAATAAAAAATTTGATCTGGTTCTTGGTTTTAATAAAATGCCTGGCCTAGATGTGTATTACGCGGCCGACCCTTGTTATAAAGACAAAACAGTAGGTGTTTCTCGGCTTTTTTATCGAATGGGGGGGCGGTATAAATACTATTCGTATTGTGAAAACGCAGTATTCTCAAAAGATTCAAAAACAGTTTCTTTAATGATTTCTAAAGTTCAAATGGCATTGTTTGAAAAGTATTATCAAACGCCTGCTGATCGCATGCTTCTTTTGCCACCAGGGATTTCCAGGGATAGAATCGCTCCTGACAATGCGGCTCAAATTCGGGCTAAATTTAGAGCAACACACAAAATTTCTGATGATGAAAAAGTTCTGTTGATGATAGGCACGGCGTTTAAAACAAAAGGGTTAGACCGCACCTTACAAGCAATGGCTCTATTGTCGGAAGCTATGCAAAGAAAAGTCAAATTATTTGTAGTTGGAGAGGATCAAGTCGCTCCTTTCGAAAAGTTGGCCAGAAAACTTAATGTTCAGGAAAATATTACTTTTTTTGGCGGTAGAGACGATGTTCCTTTGTTTCTACTAGGCGCTGATTTGTTGTTACAGCCTTCTTATCGTGAAAATACAGGGACTGCCATTATAGAAGCCATTGTCTCCGGGCTTCCGGTTTTGGTTTCTAGTGCATGTGGTTATGCTTTTCATGTTGAACGTTCCGGCGCAGGCTATGTGTTGCCCAGTCCATTTAATATCCACCAGTTTGCAAATGCCATTGAGGACATGTTGCTATCTCCAGAAAGAGAGCGGTGGATTAAAAATGCTCATGAATATGCTCGGACTGAAGACCTTTATAGTATGCCAGAGCGAGCGGTGGAATATATAGAACAGATTGC
>CAZNGU010000084.1:0-7178 GCA_964572325.1 uncultured Methylomarinum sp. | reverse complement strand
GGTACATTTTATTTTCACCCACAAGTAGTTCACACTTTCTGATATTTTAAGAAACGCAGGAGTAAAAAAATCTTTAGCATTTTATGAAGACAGCAATAGCTAAAGCTATTGCACTCCTGAAAAAGTGTCTACTGGAAAATAAAAGATCCTAATTATCTTTTAATAAGGCAACTGGAAACAAATAACCCACCCACCTTACAGGTCTTTTTATCCCTGCTTAAACAACCTCAATCGTTACGTAGCCTGCTATGCGGCTCTTGAGATTGTTTAAGCAGAAACAAAAATCCTGCACAATATGGGTAGGTTATTTATTTCCAGCTGCCTAACCTAATAATTCTCTTCAATCAACTGCAACATAGCATCGACCGACATTTTTCCACTCATTTCGCTTCCTTCTAATAAATTATCGGCTAAATCACGTTTTTGACTATGTAATTTAACTATTTTTTCTTCTATAGTATGACTGGCAACTAAACGATAGATCGTTACAGGGCGTTGTTGACCAATTCGGTGGGCGCGATCTGATGCCTGGTCTTCAACCGCTGGGTTCCACCAAGGATCCATGTGAATAACATAATCGGCTGCGGTTAAATTAAGCCCTACCCCACCTGCTTTTAAGCTGATTAAAAAAACTTCACCTATTCCCGACTGAAAAGCATCTATTGCTGTTTTTCTCTGTTTAATGGGTGTTGAACCATCCAGGTATTGGAACACGATATTTTGTTTTTCTAGAAAGGCTTTTATGATCTGTAAATGATCAACAAACTGACTAAAGACTAATGCTTTATGCCCATTATTTTGCATTTCAGTGATAATTTCTGCAAATGCTTGTAACTTAGAACCGCTTATCTTTGTTTCTGGCATAACCAATTGCGGATGACAGCAGGCTCTGCGTAATCGCATAATTTCAGCCAACATTTTGATGCGCTTTTGCCCTGGATGGTCTTCTGTTTCTGCCATTTTTTCAACTGCTTTTTGGCGTATAGCCTCATACAGCGCCGACTCTTCAGCACTTAATTCTACCCGCAAGGTAATTTCAGTGCGCGATGGCAGCTCGGTCAATACATCTGTTTTTAATCGTCTTAATATAAAAGGTTGGATCAAGTTTTTTAATCGACGTTGTGCTTGTCGATCCTTATTGGCTTCAATTGGATTGGCAAAACGTTGATTAAATTGATTTAACGAGCCGAGCAAACCAGGGTTAATAAATTGAAATAAACTCCATAACTCGCCTAAATGATTTTCAACCGGCGTGCCAGTGGTAATTATTTTAAAATCAGCTTTTAAGGCCATGGCTGCTTTACTGCGTTTGGCATGGATATTTTTTATCGCTTGCGCCTCATCAGCTACCAAAGTATGCCAATGAACAGTTTCAAGCTGTTTCTGCTCCGTTTGCAATAAACCATAGCTACATAAAATAATATCAAAAGCACTGGCTTGCTTTAACATCTGTTGTCGGTCGCCCGTCCCAAATCGCTTAACTTTCAAGGTGGGGGCAAAGCGTTGTACTTCATCCACCCAGTTTAATAGCACTGAACTGGGTGCTAAAATTAAAGCGGGGCCTTGAGCGGCTCGGTGAACTAACATGGCTAATGCCTGAATAGTTTTTCCCAACCCCATATCATCAGCTAGACAAGCACCGGCACCTAGATGAGCCAATCGAGATAACCATTGAAAACCTTCATGTTGATAATCGCGTAACTGTGCTTGAAATGTTGACGGAACGGGGGTAATTAAATCACTTGCCGAGCTTATTTTGTTTAATTGATCTTTCCACGGTTTGCTTTGCTTGACCTGCATTCCATCCGTGAGTGTTTCTATTGCTTGAGTGGCTAGTTTATGAAAACGTAAATCATCACTGTATTGATGCAAGTCATCAAGGCGTTTGCGTAATTCCTGGGTCAAAGTAATAAACTGATTTTCACCTAAACGCAGGAATCGACCTGAGGATTGTTCTAACAACTGTAATAGTTGCATCATTTCAATCACTTCATTGTCACCGTGTTGAAGTTCGCCTTGTATACTGAACCAGTCTTGTTGTTTTTTGATTGAAACCTGCATTTGACCTAGATCAGCCGCCCGGCCCAGTTGTATTTTTTTCCCTTTTGGCCACGTTAATAAAACAGAGTCTGCTAAATTTTGTAACTGCAACAATGTACCTAATGCATCTTCTGGATCTTCCAGATTCCATTCCCAATCTGTTGTTCCCATTAATAACGGGCATTGGTCAACGACCTCGTCAAACGCTTGTCGTTCCTTTTTTAAGAACCGCTGTGTCTGGACACTTTTACCTTTAATTTCGGCAAAGACACTATTTGCTCCAACCCCCGGATGAAATAACGGACCATCATCACCGAATGGCTGTACATAACAAGCCAATTTTAGCCCAATCCCTGCAGGTTCTAAATGAAAGACTGGACGGGTTTGTGCTGTTACTTTTTTTGCATCAACCGCCCCCGCCCCGCCTATATCAGAATGTACCGTCAATAAGGGGGCAATGGAGGAAATACTATCCAGCACCTCTTGCTTGGCAGATTTAGGAATTTTTAAACCTTCTTTACCGAGGATTTTTGCAATCTCTCGATGCTGTAAATTAAATTCAACAAGAGTCAATTTATAATGACTAGGATTAGTAAAGGAAAGCGTATTATGTTCTGCAACCCAAGGGACTAAGGTGAGTAATAATCCAGTTTTTTTTTGTAAAATTTCTAACACCGGCTCAGCAACAGTTAGTTCTATGGGGGTTAGATCATCAATTGAACCTACTTCATTTGACCAAAATAATAAAGAATGCCCCATGGCCATTTTTAATGCCCTGGCAATAGAAAACTCATAGCTAGTTGAAGGGTACCTAGAATAATTTCTCTCTGTCTCAGCGGTAATACACTGGCAAATCCGCTGATCTTGTGCTGTTAAATAGGAATATTGTTCTGGGTTATCATGTAGTTTTTGTAATGCGATAGGACGACCTTTTGTCCAACCGCGTTTATTTTGTTTTTGTTCCCGGGGGAATATCATACATTGCTGACTCCGATAATAAATACCCCAAACCATCCGAAACTCTGCCTCTGTATTATCCGTTTTTTCATCAACAGGGTTACTCACTTCCCTTAATGCTTTTAACGCAACTTTCCATGGTTCAACCGGTTTAAACAAGCTTGTTAAATCAAGAAAATCTTTAGGAAGCGATTGAGCTTTTTTATTTTCAATCAGACCGTCACTGACCCGTGCATACCAAAGCCAGCCAAATTTTTCTGCTTGTTTATTGTATTTAATCAGTTCTTTTGATGGCTTAATTTCACCTTTTACCCACAATAATACTAAGTAGTGAAATAGTTCTTCAAAAGGGGTTGTTCCATATCTTCCAGAATGATTGTTTAACCAAAAGCAATCTTCAATTCGTTTTTTTCCTTGTTGAATATCAGAAAATTCCTTTATTTGTCGTGCGATCTCATTAAAATAATGGCTACAAGTTGCCTTTAGCATTAAATCAACTTGTTGCTCAATTTGAAAATGACTTTTTTTATCATTACGTTGCAATAAGGCGAATAAATAAATTATTTCTCCTATACCAGGAAGTACAATATTTCGTTTATGGGCTTCTTTTTTTAGTTTTTTATGCGCTATTTCAAAATAGTTGATAGCCACATCTGTCTCATTGCGCTGAAAGTTCAACCAGCCCATTAATGTCAGTGCAATAGAAGAGGAATCATCCATTAATAAGGCTTCTATTTGATCTGTTTTACCACGCAACAATTGCTGCTCTGCCAGAATAATGTTTAAACTGGGCATTTTTTTTACGGCTTGTGGATAAAGCGTCTTTAAAATTTCATAATACTGTTGTTGATCTTCTAATTCGTAGATTTTTTCATGTAAAAGTGAGGCAATAACCAAGACTTTTATTTTCTCTGGGACCGTTTCAAAAAATTCAGGATCAAAAGGTGTTATACATAATTGGATCAAATAACTTACTCTTAAGTAATTCAGGGCATACAGATCAACCTCTTCAGATAATTCAAGTAATTGAAAAAGAGTTTTTTCATCACTCAAATAGAATGCTTTTCGAATTTGTAACTGCCGAGATAATTGCTGCTGCTCATAAGAATATAGATATCCATAGGTTCTTTGAGTGTCTGATTCAGGAAATAACAAATCAATAGCCGCCACAATCTCCGCATAACGTTGTTCTTTAACTGCCTTTCGGGTAATAAGCTCAATAATATTTTGATTACACTGTATTTTACTTTGCTTAAAAACAACCAAACCTTGATGAACCCATTGCTCACGAAGATTGGTTGTTAATACTTCACTCAGTAATTTACCATTGTCCGTTTTCCAATTTAGCTTTTGCAATATAGCTCTAAGATTGGTTATATTTTCAGGTCGACCAAGCACTGAAATTACTTGCAAGATACGCTCTTCGTCAGGACTGCAATGGCGGAAATTATCGATTAATATTTTGGGTATTTTCATCACAGAGATTTTTTTGGAATAATATAACCTAATTTTTTGGCGGCTTTCTGAAAAGCTTTATCTGTTTTTTCAGGAATAACCAGTATTTTATCACCGCTGAGAAAACAAAATTTCCCTGTAGTAGGATCGGTAGCGAGCATATTTGCCAGCGCAGTACTGGAACAGTTTAATAAACGGGCATTCCCTCTATCAGTCAAGGCATTGCAACGTTCTTCCAGTATCGCCATAACATCCTGTATTTCGGATGACGCGGCCTGTTCTGACATCGTGTTTAAAAATGTTGCAAAGATTGATAAATCGCCACCTTGCTCAATGGCTTTTAATAAAAAAGCTTGCTCCAGTCGATAATGGGTATCGGTTTTAAATTGTAGATAATGCCTAAGTATTTTCTTTTCGGAAGGCGTTGCCTTGCGTTGCAGCGTAATATTTAAACCATCACTCACATCCAGTAGTGGTAAAATATTTTTCTTAGGTGGCTGATAATCATCCCTTCGACCTAAGCAATATGAGCCTAATGGATTAATTCGAAAAAACAGCAGTCCGTCATATCGACTAAAAAAATATAACTCCTCAGTGCATTCCATCTTCTCAAAATCATCATGTGCATAATAAGGTGGCAAGTAAGCCACATCAATCATGCCTAACGTGGCTAGATATTCAAACAGATAAACTAGAATATAGCGCCCTTGTATTACCTCATATGGGCATGAACTGTATGCCAGACAACCATAACGATTATCCGATATATAAAGTTTCCAACGATCAAAAATAACGCGGACATCAAAACATTCCGCTTGCAAATAGCGAAAAAAATCATCGACAGAGATCCATTCATTTTCGGGACACTTTTTAAGCGCATCTTCAATAGTGATACGTCGGTTAATGACGGGAAATAATCGTTGCCCTTTCCCCGTTTGGCCTTTAATTATATTGATGCGATTAAATTCATCAATTATGCCTTTATCTCTCCAGCGTTGATAAAGTAAACGAATGGTTTCTTCAATAGGCAATTGAGATACTTTTTTTCCTTTAGCTGTCAATTCAAGTTTGCTACCAACCCGTCTAACCAACCCTACGCTAGTACTTTGCAATAACAATGGCCAAGCGTATGAGCGTATGGCGGTTATTGTTCCACCCAGATAATTGTCTAACCCCCAATCCTCTTGTTCTGAATAATAATCTCCATCTAACAAGATAGTGGTGATTGTTTTAATCGTTGCCGCACTAGCTATCTTGGTTTTTTCACTGATTGTTATTTTTCCCTCAGCCACCAAATCAAGTACCGCTTGCAAATCATGAATCACATGATTTTCCATCGATAAAATAGTGCTTTTGGGATGATACCCATCCTCCTGTTTTTCAATTTCTTGCTGGCGCGTTTTTATAAAATCTTTTATCTGGTCATTTGTCCATTGAGTCAATTGATATGAAGCAGGTGCTTTAACATAATTCCGGCAACGATCAGCTAAGTCCCTTGGCATTGAGCCACGATAAAAAAACAGTGCCAAAAAACTGTCTTGCCTTAGGCTATTCCCCGCTGATAAAAAATAGCGGGGCAATTTTTCATATTTAGCAATAAACCGATTATGGTCAAATTCTCCGTCCCAGTGATAAATGGCTTCAGCAACGGCCATTTGTTCTATTTTGCTTAAACGTTGCCAATAGTCTTCTAACTGGTCAGATATTAATGCATCATGCAAGAAGGAAATAAACTCATCCTTACGTGTCATTTTTGGTTCTCCCGATATTAGGTTTACTCGGGATTTTAATTCTGCAACATTTAAATTTATTAGATAATTGTGTAGTGGTGACATGGTTTATGATTTATTTTTTTGGATAAAAATACAGCCAAGGAACCTGCACGAAACAACGTCCCGATATTGATCATTCTTGAGGAATCGCACGATAATTCCATTTTGGTCAATGCTCATCAAAGACAATCGGCATTATTTCTTTGAAGTCAGCGGCATATTTTCGTCCTGTCTCGTACTTTTGTCGAGTATGTTAACAATGGTTGTATCCGCTATAAGTTACAGGGAAATAATATTTTTTTGAAAAAAACTCTTCTCCGGTCTTGTGTATAGAATATGGGGTTAATATTAGTTTAATTAATTGATATTAAATGTGTTTATCCAGTAGAAAGAGCATATGTATTATGCTCTTTCTACATCAGGCTCAGGACAGTTTTTTTCTGCCCTTCACCGTCTACATCAGTCCTGTGCTTGTGCGACTGATGTAGACGGTGAAGGGCAAAAAAAAAGGTGGGATTTTATACATCAAGGCGGAGAAGAGCCAAAAAACAGCCAATGATAACAAAAAATATTGACAGGGTTTTTGTGTTAAAAACGGTAATTTTACAGCTTTTTATATGTAACTCTCATTTTATCTAATGCTCATACTATAACGCCATATCAAACGTTTTATCAGATGACTAACAGTATGATGTTGGTTGCAAACTCAACCCTTTGGACTGAAAGCGCATAGTTTTAAACTAGCGAATTGGGATAACAAAATATCAAGTTGGCTGATCACTTGGTTTCTCGATTGAAAAAGCGAAGTGCAAAAGAACAGAAGAAATAGAATTTGCTTAATTTTTATAACGAGCCAATCAACTTGCCTCAATTCTTTTAATACAAAGTTCATCTTGCTGAGGCTAACGCAACGCTCAGGACTATTTTTGAGATGACTCTATCATCTCAAAAATA
>CAZNGU010000083.1:0-7199 GCA_964572325.1 uncultured Methylomarinum sp. | reverse complement strand
AGTGCCTTCTGGTTCTGTTGTAGTTCCCGGTAATTTGCCCTCAAAAGATGGTAGCTATAGTTTGTACTGTGCCATTATCATTAAGCAAGTTGATGAAAGAACTCGCAGTAAAACCGGGTTAAATGAATTATTACGGGATTAGTCTTTAGTTATTACAGGTGGGATAAGCTTTTATTCCATCATTGTTGTATTGGCAATAGAGTAATTCCAATTTTATTGTCATTCCCACGCTCTGCGTCACTGCCATTAAGTTTAGAATGAGCGTAGGGTCGTTCCACGCACCAGATGTTTTTATATGGTTAATTGGTGCGTGGAACGCACCCTACAATATTCAATTTTTCTTAACTTAATGGTAGTGGTGCTCTCGACAACTGCTCCTGTGTTGTTCTACCATACGCCATCCTTGGCGTTATGCGACACAGGACGCAGAGCGTCCTTATATGAATTTCCACGGAGACCGTGGGAACTAGCCCCCTTTTGTAGTCTATTCCGTGCATATTGCTTAACGATAGATAGGCAAGCCATCAATGCGTTGATCAATTTTTTTAAGCATCTTTTGATAATTAACACTGTAAACAGATTGAAACTGGCGTTTAAATGCCTGCTCACTCAAGTTTTCCGGTAAATCCCTGACATCGGGCATAAATGCCGTATAGTCTTTGATTACACTCATTCGTTGCTGTAAACGTCTGGCCTGGGCTTTTGATTCAATGGCTGTTTTTCCAAAGCGAAGCCCTGCCCTATCCCCTGCTAAATCAATAAAGCTAAAACCACTGCCCCGTTTTGCATCATTTAGTTCTTTTTCCTCTCCGAGAATATGGGCCAGAGTTTCCGCCCCTGTAGCGGCCAATGTAGCTGAAATCATAAAATGTTGTGCCATATCTATTCTTTTATAAAGAGAAGCTGGATATTGCCGATCAGTCACAGGGCTTATATCAAAGGGTAAAAATGCTTGTATTTCATTTTTATTGACATAACTGCTTATTGCTATGAGCACAGCACGATTTTCTGCTATCGCATTATCGTAGTTTGAACGGTGATAGGCAGATTTGAATAAGGGCTGTAATAAGTCACTTAGAGATAAACGCCATTTTGGATCATGCTGAGCAATGATACGGGTAATCTGTTGCTGATAAAATATAACGGACTGATAGTGTTTATTATTTAGACTTAGTTTCTTCTTAAAATCCAAATCAGAGGAAGTAATATAGTCTATGGTTAATCCAGTCGCATTAATTTCTATATTCCTGATATGTTGTGCCGCCAGAATATAATAATCTTTTAAGGGAGTGTATTTGATAATGCTTTCAAGAATTAAACCGGCAAACTCATCTGCAATACTTAATGCACCAATTTGAAAAGAATGGATCACGGGATAACCCTGATGCTTGCTTAACTTGAAACTAATATTTAGATAGTTACCAAAGAAATTATTATTTAAAAATATTGAAATTTTAAAATCCAGCTCTTGCTCTTTAACTAAAATTAGCGAAGTGCTACGTGTGTAATAATTTAATAGGTAACTAAGTGCTATATTCAGATCTTTTTGGTTAAGCTGAATGGTATTCTCGGCTTTTGAATGTGGGCTACCAATAATATTTTTAGCCCTTTGAAAATCATTCTTGCTTAAAACCCAGGTGTTTTTTGTTATTGCTGTGTCATCAATTGCATAGAAAAGAATAATAGCACACAGAAGAGGAGGTGCCGCAAGGTAAAAAAATAACAGGCGTAGGGTTGTCAGTAATGACAATAATAAGTTGTACATTAATCGTTAAGAATAATCCAGAGTATACCCAGCTGCTTCTAAATAGCGCGCTTCTCTTTTAAGATCAGTTGCAGTTAAAGGGGCATTAGCCAACCAGTTACCCGCAAATGAGATATTAATTTGGGAAGGCTGAATTGAAATTTTAAACTCAGGGGGTACCAGAGTATGACGGTTTCGGCGCAATAAAATGGCCAATCGTAAAATAATAGAAAGGTATGGGGTATCTATATCCCAGGGTTCCGGTAATTTATTAAAGGGGATATGGGAAATATTTTTACGATGAGATAACACCAGTGTTGACAGTAACTGCTGGTCTTGCCTTGAAAAACCCGAAAAATCCCCATTTTCTATAATATAAGCACTGTGTTTGTGATAACCGCTATGCGCTATATTTCTGCCTATTTCGTGCAAACTGACCGCCCAGGATAAAAGCTGGGTGATGGTTTTGCTATTCTCTGTACAGCAACTACTATCCAGCTGATTTAAAATATAATCGACGGTTTGTTGTACCCGTGCCGCATGGTCTTTATCGGTATGATAATGTTCGGCAATGGTGTTAACTGTTTGTGAACGAATATCATCGTTATAGATTCGGCCTAATAAATCATGCACTAAGCCTTCCCTTAATGCGCCATCCGATACTGTCATTTGTTCAATGTTCAATTCTTTAAAAGTTGCGTAAATAATGGCGACGCCCCCCAGAAAAACAGGAAGACGTTCATCACTCAATTCAGCAAGTTTCAAGTCTTCAACATTTTTTCGTTTAAGAATATAAGCTAGCAGCTTGTCCAGGCCTTCTCTGGTAATGCCATTATTGCTCCACCCGCTGGCTGTCAGCACCTTATCAATACAGCGTAAACTTCCCGATGCGCCAATGGCTTCATCCCAATGTCGGCTGCTAAACTGTCTTTGATAAGGGTCTAATTTCTGTTGTACATAGAGTGTTGCTTTTTTAAAAGCTTTTTTGCTGATAACGCCATTTTTGAAAAACTTATTACTGACAGTCACACAGCCCATTCTTAAACTTTCTTTGGTTTGTGCAATATCGTTAATGCCAATAATATACTCGGTACTACCACCGCCAATATCCATGACAAAGCGTGAATTTGCATTACTGCCTAAACTATTGGCCACACCTTGGTAAATTAACCGAGCCTCTTCTATGCCGGCAATAACATCAATAGGATGCCCCAGTGCTTTTTCTGCTTTACGAATGAATTCAGCAGAATTTTTTGCCGTACGTAAAGTGTTTGTTCCTACAATGCGGACACTTCCAGGTGGAAAATTACGGATACGTTGCCCGAACCTCTCCAGACACTCCAATGCTTTATTTTGAGTTTCAATCTTAAGGTTTTTATGACTATCAAGACCAGAAGCAAGACGCACCATCTCCTTAAGTCTGTCTATAGTCCGCAGCTTGCCTTTTTCCAGCTTACAGACAATCATATGAAAGCTGTTCGAGCCTAAATCTATTGCCGCTACACTGCTAGGTAAATTTTCTGTCATCGGGATTAATCAAATTCTGATAAAATTATCATAAGTTTAAGCGAGTATGATTACTGATTTCAAGTAAGTTTTGCCGCAAAGGTGTTTTTTACTTAGGATCTCGCTAATGAATCATTACAATTCCATAGTTCTATGAGTATAACGATATTAATATGACCGCATTATCCATAAGAAATCTTAAGAAAACATATAAAAATGGTTTTATTGCTTTAAAGGGAATTGATTTAGATGTTGAAAAGGGCGATTTTTTTGCCCTGCTGGGTCCAAATGGTGCAGGTAAATCAACGGCTATTGGTATTATCAGTTCCCTGGTCAATAAATCAAGTGGCACAATCAAAGTATTCGATTACGATTTGCAAAAAAATAATGCCCAAGCCAAAAATTGTATAGGTCTGGTGCCTCAGGAAATCAATTTTAATCAGTTTGAAACAGTTAAGAATATTGTATTGAATCAGGCCGGCTATTATGGAATCCCTGCAAAACAGGCAAGAATAAATACTGAAAAATGCTTAAAACAAATGTCTCTTTGGGACAAAAAGGATACAGTTTCCAGGCGCTTATCAGGGGGTATGAAACGTCGGGTTATGATTGCCAGAGCTTTAGTGCATAATCCTCGCCTATTAATTTTGGACGAGCCTACAGCAGGTGTAGACATAGAAATACGTCGTGCCATGTGGCAAGTAATGAAGCAAATCAATCAACAAGGTACAACTATTATTTTAACTACCCATTATTTGGAAGAAGCTGAAAGTCTCTGTCGCAATATTGCCATTATCAATGAAGGACGAATCATCGAAAATTCCGGAATGACCGATTTACTAGCCCGTGTCAATAAAGATTATTTTGTGCTTGACCTGGCAAAACCTTTATCAGCAGTCCCTGAAATAGAGGGCTATGAGCTTAGCCTATCAGAAAGTAAATTATTAAATGTCATGGTACCCAAAAACAAAAGTCTCAACCGCTTGTTTCAACAATTAACTGAACATGGTATTGAAGTGTTAAGCCTTAAAAATAAAACCAATCGCCTGGAGCAATTGTTTATGGATTTAGTCAATGAATAACTCAATTGCATTTTGGACTATTGTTAGCAAAGAAATCCGGCGCTTCACCCGTATCTGGCCACAGACTTTATTACCACCAGCAATAACCACATCATTGTATTTTATGATTTTTGGCCGGCTCATTGGTGACCGTATTGGCTCTATTCATGGTGTCAGTTATATGCAATACATCGTCCCCGGCATTATATTAATGTCCGTAATTAGTCATTCTTATTCAAATGTGGTTTCTTCATTTTATTCCACTAAATTTCAGCACCATATTGAAGAGTTACTGGTTGCACCTTTGGCTAACTGGGTAATCCTTTGGGGTTATGTTTGTGGAGGTATTGCTCGCGGCTTATTGGTTGGTGTTGTTGTGACTCTTATTTCTTTATTATTTACGGACATAACTGTTAGTAATTATGCTATCACTCTATCCGTTTATCTTTTAACTTCGACTCTTTTTGCATTGGCAGGGTTTATCAATGCCGTATTTGCAGATAGTTTTGATGACATTTCAATCATCCCCAACTTTGTATTAACACCCTTAAGTTATCTAGGCGGTATATTTTATTCAGTCTCCATGTTACCTGAAATATGGCAAAAAATTTCACTGTTCAATCCTATTTTATATTTAATTAATGCTTTCAGATATGGTTTGATTGGTGTAACAGATATAGATATCCGCATTGCTTTTGCAATGACTGGTGGCTGCATTCTGTCTTTAACACTATTAAGTCTATTTTTATTACATAAAGGTATTGGAATTAAAAATTAATTTAAAAGTGAAGCAATCAATAAGCATGAAGCACATGAAGACAATGAAGGATAGAGCAAAAGTGTCAACTGCTCTTCTTCAAGGGCTTCATGTACTTCATGGTAAAAAGGCTATTAATCCTCCCTTTCAAACAAGAGAGGACTAAAGCACATAACTTCATCAATACATATTTTAGGAGCTCCCAGCTAAAATCCTGGTGGCAGATCTGCTTCAATCCACAAAGCTTCGTTCACTGAAGTGAAAAATTCACCCTGCACAACATGGCCTACCAGAATTGAATGAAAGTCCAATGCTATATTGCCTACAAACTCAGTTGCGGAAGTGATTTTTAAAGTCACCGAACCATTTCCAGTTGCAACTGTTACCGTTGATCCCGCTACATCTTTACTCAACACTTCACCTTCAAACTCACCATCTGGTGAACTGTTGGGTGTTACCGGCACAACAGGTGGTGGCGGTGGCTCGGTAGGTGGCGGTGGCGGGTTGGGACATGAGTAAACCGTACAGACAATAGGTGCATTGTTTACCGTTACATTAACTTTTGCGACTTTCCTATTATTAACTAAATCAACTGCAATAGCTTTAATTGTATGAACGCCATCAGTAAATGTGGAGCTATCCCAGGTTTGTTGATAGGGAGCTGTTAAATCCTGGCCAATTTTTTGAGTACCAATTTTAAAAATCACTTTCTCAACACCTGTGTCGTCAAAAGCATTCACAGAAATCGTCACTAAGCCAGAAACAGTAGCACCAGCACTTGGTGATAGAATAGTCACTGTTGGTTTGGTGGTATCAGGTGCAGGAGTATTATTAACATCCAGGTTAATCGTTGCACTTTGGCTATTACCACTAAAATCCAGCGCAATAACTGTCAATTGATAGCTACCATCAGCAAATGTAGTAGTATCCCAGACTTGATTGAAAGGGGCTGCAGCAAGTTGTCCTATTTCTGTGCCATCTATGATAAAAACGAGCTGTTCAATAGCTACATTATCAGTGGCATCAGCTGATATGATTACTTGTCCAGAAACAGTACTCCCTGTTGTTGGTGACAAAATAGAAAGAACTGGCTTGGTTACATCAGGCCCTGAATCAACCACCATGAAAACTTTCGCCTCTTGTGTTTTTGCAAGCACCTGTTCAATCAAATTGTCGCGTTCAACCGTATCAGTGACATTAGCAGCTTCATCAAGCAATGATTGTGCTTCTTCCAAGCTAGGAACGGCATCTTCTTCATGTAGTTCCGAGGCATTAAGTACTTGCACCGCATCTTCAAGATCTGCCCCAGCCAAAGTCAATAATTTTTGTGAATCAGCTACTGTAGCCCCTGATTTAGCACGGCTTACAAAATCGTTAACAGAACGAATGTTTTCCAGAGCATTAATTACACGAAGGAAGGCTGCCAGGTCATCAACTTCCACAGATAATTCCTGACCACCACTATCCTGAAGCATCAATCGCTGCCCCTCGATTGAATTAGTGAAATCAGCCGAACCATAAAAAGCAATAGCATCTTCCAGTGTCTCTGCACTATTATGATGAAAGTAAGGTGCGGTATCTGCAGCTTCTATGATTGAAGCGGTATTAAAAGAATGATCACCAAAACCGCCCGTAGCAGCATTAAATTGTTTACCAAAACCATCATCGGCAGGGAGAGTATTTCCTGCCAAAACTGCAGGATGAGGCATGTTTTGTATCCCCGTTTCGAAGTTTTGATTTACCCCAGCGATAGTTAAAGCGCCACCATTTCGATGACAGATATTACATTTAGCAGCCTGTACCGTGCGATTTTGCGAATCCTCGGCAATAAATAATTTACGTCCTTTTTCAGCTGTAGAATTAATGAGCTGCATCGTTTCAAAATTCATTTCAGCTTGACGGCCTAACGACAGGGTAAATGCTTCAATAGCATCTAATTCAGCCTCACTAGGCAGGCGAAAATCCTCATCTTCAATACGATCAAGAGTTTTAGTGAAATGTTGAATGACCGCACCTATCGCAAAATCTCGTAAAGTACCATTACCCGGTGCACCATCACCTGCCCAACCGGTCATTTCAAATGGTGCTTCAGTGGCAACTGATTGTATAGACAGTGACATGCCTAACATAT
>CAZNGU010000082.1:0-7201 GCA_964572325.1 uncultured Methylomarinum sp. | reverse complement strand
AGAAGACGGACAAAAAGACCAGCTAGAATGTAAAAATTATTTATTTTCCATTCCTAAGCAAATGTTAAAGCAGATATTATGAGCGACACCATTGTCTATTTGCAGCCAGCATTTATTTTACAGCACAGAAAATACCGAGAAAGCAGTTTAATTCTGGATGTTTTGACAGAAGATTTTGGAGTGGTTACTGTGCTGGCTAGAGGAGTTAGAAAGAAAAAGTCTAAAACAGCCGGCCTATTACTGCCATTTTCTGCTTTAAAACTTTCTTATATTGGAAAAAATGATTTAAAAATTTTAACCGATGTGGAGTTAGACTCTTGCAAGCTAAAGTTAACGGGTACTTCTCTTTATTGTGGTTTTTATGTCAATGAAATTATTAGTTTGTTTTTACATAAAAATGATCCCTCTCCGGATGTCTTTATTGTATATAAGCATTGTTTGAATCGACTGACAGATTCTGAAAATATTGAACAAAACTTACGATTTTTTGAGCTTAATTTAATTGAACAGATTGGTTATGGTTTCCAGTTAACGTTTGATAATAAAACGGAAACAATGGTTGAACCCTTAAAAAGATATTATTTTAATGAACAATCGGGCATGGTTGAAAGTCTGAGTGGTTATATTAGTGGCAATACCTTGATAGCATTAGATGCCAGAGATAGTTTAGATAGGCAAGCTTTGTATGAATCCAAGCAACTTATGAGAAGAGTGATAGATTTTTTATTACAAGGGAAGCAACTTAAGAGTAGGCTGGTTTTAGCCAAAATAATGAAAAAAGCATGACAAAAAAAATAATTTTATTGGGTGTCAACATTGACCATGTTGCTACTTTACGCCAGGCCAGAGGAACAAATTACCCTAGTCCGGTTCAAGCCGCTTTAGTTGCGGAACAGGCAGGAGCTGACGGTATTACAGCTCATCTCAGAGAGGATCGCAGGCATATTCAGGATAAAGATATTTTTCTGTTACAAGATATGTTAAATACCCGCTTGAATCTGGAAATGGCTGTAACAGATGAAATGTTGGCAATAGCAGCTAAAGTAAAACCTGCAGCCTGTTGTCTGGTGCCTGAGAAAAGGGAAGAATTGACTACAGAGGGTGGGCTGGATGTGGTTGCTAACCCTAAAAGAATGCAAACAGCATGTCAATTATTGGCTGATGCCGGGGTAGAAGTGTCACTATTTATAGATCCAGAATTTAGTCAAATTGATGCAGCTGTTAAAGCAGGTGCACCGGTTATCGAACTGCACACAGGTTGTTATGCAGATGCATCAGATAATATTAATAAGAAGGCTGAATTAAATAGAATTCAGCAAGCGGCTGAATATGCATACAAAGCTGGCTTACAAGTAAATGCCGGACATGGACTACATTTTCATAATGTTGTAGATATTTGTAAAATTCCACAAATTATTGAATTGAATATAGGCCATTCAATCATTGCGCAAGCTGTTTTTTCTGGTTTGGCAAAAACTGTCGAGAACCTCAAAAGGGTTATGGTAGATGCTAGGCAGCCCGGCTAGTGATAATGCGCTTTAATTTGCAACACTATCAACTGACGTCTGTGGGTGACAGAAAAATTAATCAAGATTGTGTAGTTAATAAAGTGACTAATGATTATGCTTTGTTTGTAGTGGCTGACGGCTTGGGTGGGCACCATGCAGGAGAAAAGGCTTCTTTGTATTTTTGCCAGGGATTATTTCAGCAAGCATCCAAATACACGGTATTGTTGAAAAAAACAAAACAGATAGCTGAAAAGAAACAAGTTATACAGCAATGGTTAACAGCCGCTGTTGATGATATGACTCAATTATTTTCAGGTGATGCTAAAGCTATTGATTCCCATACGACCTGCGCTGTTTTGTATCTGGATGCTAGTATGACTGTAACGGCACATTGTGGTGATTCAAGGATTTATCGGTTAAATGAAAAGAAAGTACTTTGGAGAACCAAGGATCATTCATTAATACAACAACAACTTAATGAAGGTAAAATTACGGAAGCAGAAATGGGTTTGCATCCTGAACAAAATCAGTTAACGCGCAGTATCAATATCCAAAAAAACCATCAGGCTGAGATTAATATCTACTCGCCAATAGAAAAGAATGAGACTTTTATATTATGCACTGACGGTTTTTGGGAGTTTATAAAAGAAAAAGATTTGCTGGCGTTGGCGGCGATAGGTTTTGGGCAGGATCGACTCAGAAAAATGGTTAAGATGATGCATCTGCGTGCTCAGGGGAGGGGTGATAATCTGACTATTCAGTGGCTTAGGTGTTTATAAGCAAGCCTTTTTAGGTGTTGACAAGTGCAAGAAAGTTCTAAAAACAGCATATGTTGTGTTTTAGCTGTAGCAACGAATTCAAAGCATACTGCAGCAAAAGCAGCAAAAACAGTCTATTAGAGTATGAAGTTAATGGGTTGATAAGCCATGTTTTTGAATGCGATAAAGTAAAGTATCTCTTGAAATACCAAGAAGTCGTGCAGATTTGCTACGGTTACCTTGCGTTCTGGTGAGTGCTTGATGGATCATGTCGGATTCAAGGGAGTCTAGTTGTAATCCTGTTTGTGGCAAAACAAAACTAACCTCGTTTGTCGTACCGGAAAAATGATTAAATTCATAGGGAAGATTTTCCGGTTCTATAATTTTTCCAGCCAAAAGAATGCTAAGGCGCTCGCAGAGATTGCGTAATTCGCGAATATTTCCTGGCCAGTGATAGTCATAAAGCACTTTAAAAGCACGTTTACTAAACTTAGGAGCCTTGATTGTATGTTTGCTAGAGAATTGTAAAAGAAAGTGTTTTACCAGTACTTCTATGTCTTCTGATCGCTCGCTTAAAGTGGGGATTTCTAAAGGCACAATATTAAGTCGAAAATATAAATCTTGTCGGAATTTACCTGCTTTAATCTGTTGATTAAGGTCGGTATTGGTTGCGGCAATAATACGAACATCCACTTTATACGGTGTTGTGTCCCCTACGGTCAAACATTCTCCCGATTCTAAAACACGTAATAATTTTGTTTGAATGGATATGGGTAATGAATTGATTTCATCCAGGAATAAAGTGCCGCCATCAGCGGCTTGAAACAAGCCTTGCTTGTTTGTGAACGCTCCGGTAAAGGCACCTTTTTTATGCCCGAATAATTCAGATTCAACCAGGCTTTCAGATAATGCGGCACAATTTAATGTGATAAAAGGCTTGTCTGCCCGCTTGCTTTCTTTTTGTAATGCAGTGGCGAGTACTTCTTTACCTGTGCCTGTTTCACCTTTGATTAAAACAGTCACGTCAGTTGCAGCAACCATTTTTGCGCAACGTAGAAGCGATTCAAATGCAGGAGAATGGCCAATATTTGAATTAAAATGGTTCATAATAAAACGTCATCCTAAATATGTTGTAAACGCATCGGGTAAAGCGATGGAAAAATTGCGACCAAAGCAGTAAGTACTAAAAGAAGTCCAACAAACTGTTTGAAATGACGCATTTTTGCTATCTTTGCTAGTTTTCCGGCCATTATACCAGCCCCTAATACCGCAGGTAAAGTACCTAGACCAAAGGCAAGCATAGTCAGCGCACTATTTGTTATGCTTCCGCTGGTTGCGGCCAATGCCAGTGCGGCGTATACCAAGCCGCAAGGCAACCAACCCCAGACCATACCAAATAACAAAGCTTTTAATCGTGTTTCAACAGGAATGAGCTGTCGGCCATAAGGTTCTAATAATTTCCATAAATGAGTTCCTGTTTTTTCTATATAAGCAAATCGAGGAAACCAGCCGGCTATATAAAGTCCTGCCGACATCATGATCATAGCTGAGAATATTTGTAATATTCTATGTCCAAATTCCTCTGCAAAAGGTAAGGTAATCAAGGTTTGAGCTAATCCTGCCAGGCCGCCTGCAATGGTATAGCTAAAAATACGCCCCATATTGTAATTGAGTATAAATTGAAACAGGGTGGCTTTGTTATTTCTAACTTCCGGTTTAAGGCTGAGTGTTAGCGTACCTATAATAGAACCACACATGCCAATGCAATGAATGCTGCTAAATATGCCCATTGCAAAAGCCGCGAGGTGAGATGTGGTAAAGGTGTAATGAAATTCCATAGGTTGTGAACATTAGCATATTTAAAGCAGGGTGGGCGGATTATAAGATAATAAATTGTTTTGAGCTAGATCAAGTTGTTGTTAATAGGCAACTTAAAATGGGTTAAATAACATAGTTTAATTCATATACTATTGTAATATAAAGATTTTAATTTGTTGTATAAAAACAAGATGTATTGATTTATAATGCGTTTATATTGAAATTTATTTATTAGAGAGGATGCTTTGAAAACAAAAATTTGTCTGGTGCTTGCCAGTACCTTAGTCGTTTCTTTGCCGGTATTATCTGCCGACCAGCAACAATTACCGACTATTGTAGTAGAAGGGAGTGCCATGCGTGCCGGTACTTTTGGTACTGCGCCAGGTTCATCTGGTTTAAAAGATACCGCTTCATTATTAAAAAGAGTACCCGGTGCCAATGTAAATCGAAATGGGCCGTTAACAGGAATTGCATCCTATCGAGGTATGTTTGGAAATCGTATTAATATTTCGGTTGATGGTGCTAATATGAAAGAGGTGGGGCCTAATAGTATGGATCCGCCACTAAGCCATATTCCAGCGTCTTTAACTGAATCGTTGGTCGTTCATAGAGGAATTGCCCCAGTAAGTAGTGGTATCGAATCTTTTGGTGGGTCGATGCAGGTAAAATCCAGAAAAGGTGATTTTGCAGAGGGCGATGGTATTGTTACTCACGGCAATGCAGCTATGGGATATAGCTCGGTTGAAGACGGTTATTTTGGTTCACTTCTGGGCTCAGTAGCTAATAAAAATCACAAATTATATTTAAGTGGTAGCAAGGAGCAAGGGCGTGATTACCGCATTAAAAATAATCAGAAACAACAACCTAGTCAGTATGATAGAGAAGCTTTTACAGCAGGCTATGGCTATCAGCGCGAAAATCATCAATTTGGTATAAATTATAGTAACAATAATACCGGACATACAGGAACACCTGCTTTACCCATGGATATTGACTATGTCAGAGGTGGTTTATATGATGCTAACTATAGCTGGGATTTTGCCGAGGGTTATCAGTTAAAAACCAATCTTTTTTATGAAAAAATGCGTCACAATATGAGTAATGGCATATTTCGTGATGGGGGCACAGCAGCAAGAGATTTAATTACAAATCGTACCGGGGTTGAAGCAGGGGGGATAGACCTTGCTTTAACAATGCCTTTATTTGACGGTGATTTAACAGTGGGTGTTAATGGCGACCAGTCAAATCATTTTGCATTAATATCCCGTACATTTACCAGTTCAGGCGTCCCTGCGATGCTGTCTGGAAGAACTGTGCAGATAAATGCCTTTAACGATGTTGAAAAAGACCGCTATAGTTTTTTTACTGAGTGGCAGGGGGATGTTGCTGACGATCTTGCTTTAGAATTAGGCGCCAGATTTGTCCATACCTGGATGAATGCAGGCGATGTTTCCGGGGGTGATCCCAATGCGGGATTTGCACTTGTACGTCGTATAGGACAAGATAGAGTGGCTTTTAATGCCAAAAACAGAAGGCGTGAATTTGATGATGTTGATTTAACAGCTATCTTTCGCTATGCATTTTCTTCTGATCTTGATGTTGAAGTGGGTTTTGCCCGAAAAAATAGAACACCGAGTTATCAAGAGTTATATCTATTTACCCAATTATCTGCTGTAGGTGGTCTGGCAGATGGCAATACCTATTTAGGTGATATTAATCTGAAGCATGAAACAGCCTATCAGTTTGATTTAGCTTTCGACTGGCATAATGGAAACGTCTATGTAGCCCCTCGCTTTTTCTATCATTATATTGATGACTATATTCAAGGTACAAGATCCGCTAGAGCTCAATTAGCAGGAAATAATATTTTGGAGTTTAGTAATATTCAGGCACAGCTATTTGGTGTTGATCTGGAAGCTGGTTATACGCTGACAGAAAACTGGAGAGTGGATGCAGGATTGAATTATGTTCGAGGTATGCGAGTTAATTCACCAACCAGTGATGATGATTTGTATCGAATTGCTCCACTCAATGGGCGTGCTCAAGTGACTTATGAACAATCTGGCTGGATGGGTGCTATAGAAGGTGTTTTTTATGCCGATCAGGGCGATGTTATTGGCTATAGAGACGGTGTAGGAAATGAACAAAAAACCAAAGGTTATATGCTATTGAATTTACGCGGTCATTACCAGCCTTATCAAGGAGTAACGATTGGAACCGGTATAGAAAATGTGCTGGACAGCAAACATTTTGATCACCTGGGAGGCTATCAGTTACATAATCGTGCGAACGGACGTGTAGCATCGCAAGGGCGTAATGTTTATGCTACTTTAAGTTACAATTGGTAGTTTAAATCTGTTAAATCTCCCCGGCCTTACCGGGGAGATTTTCATGAAGTGTATTTTTGAATTATTACAAGAAAGCTAGTGCAGCACCAAATGGCACGGATTAAACTTTTGCCATTTCAGCACGCATATCATCAATCACTTTTTTATAGTCAGGCTGGCTAAAAATAGCGGAACCAGCGACAAACATATCAGCACCAGCCGCTTTAATTTCGCCAATATTGTCTACTTTAACCCCACCATCAATTTCTAAACGGATATCAAAACCACTGTCATCAATACGTTTTCTAGCTTCACGCAACTTATCAAGAGTTCCTGGTATAAATGATTGGCCGCCAAAGCCTGGGTTAACGGACATTAATAAAATAATGTCTACTTTATCCATAACATAATCAAGGTAACTTAAGGGTGTAGCAGGGTTAAAGACCAGGCCAGATTTGCATCCCGTATCTCGAACCATTTGCAATGACCGATCAATATGTCTTGATGCTTCCGGGTGAAAAGTAATCATGCTGGCACCCGCTTTAGCAAAATCTGGAATAATTCTGTCAACAGGCTCAACCATTAAGTGCACGTCAATAGGTGCTGTTACCCCATGTTTTCTTAAGGCATCACATACCAATGGTCCAATGGTTAAATTAGGTACAAAATGATTATCCATAACATCAAAATATACTACATCAGCACCCGATGCTAAAACATTATCAACTTCTTCGCCTAAACGTGCGAAGTCAGCTGAAAGAATAGATGGAGCAATCCAGTTATCTTTCAT
>CAZNGU010000081.1:0-7222 GCA_964572325.1 uncultured Methylomarinum sp. | reverse complement strand
GCTCCTGCTTCGAGCTGCACTAGCACATCCATGTGCGACGTAAGCTCTCTGAAACGTCTGACCACCAAGGATGGTTGAAATGCAGGTTTTGCAGGAGCAAAAACCTACCTGTTTCAGAAGCCTGATAGGTTCCAATTTGTTTTTGGACAATGGATATAAATAATATTTCCTATTTTGATTTTGTATTGGCAAGAGCAAATTATTGATTACAAGACTGCTGCCATCATTACATAACGATTGTATTAGGCGGCATTAGAATAGACTGTTTTAAAGCTAGTACTTCATTGTTAATGACAAGCTAGGGTTTGGCATAGATGCTTCCAGTGTTAATTTAAAATGACTTAGAAGCTAAAGTACGTCTTTCGAGAGTTATTAAAACCACATTCTTACATCGATAAGAATGTGGTTTTTTTATTTAGATGGCTGAATTATTCATTCTGGGTTCAGCCAATAAAGAAAATAATTGCACTCCATACAAGTATATAAAGGGCTTTTTTATAAAAATCTACTTGTTTTACCTTATAATAGGCAATTGAATTTTTAATCTCGGAATAGGAAGTAATATGAAGAAAATATCAATATTTGTTTCATTGGTTTTAGTCTTTTTTACGGCTATAGCAACTGCTCACGGACCTGTGAGAGGCAAAATGACTGCAATGGTTATGGTGGATGCACCTGCTCAGGAAATTTGGGAAATTATTTCAGATTATGGTGATATGTCATGGCATCCAGCCATTGCCAATACTACAGTTGATAATGGCAATAATAAAGGTTCTGTTCGTGTTTTGACTTTAAAGGACGGCGGTACTATTACCGAAGAATTGAAAAAACATGATAATGGCAAAATGTCATATAAATATAAAATTATTGATATGAGCTCGGTTGGAACCATAAAACATGCCGGACAAGATGAAGATATTCCTGTATTACCGGTTGAAAATTATCAAGCAACTTTGACTGTTAAAGAGAAAAACGGCAAAACAATGGTTACCTGGGTGGCGACTTATTATCGTGGTTATGTGAACAACAATCCTCCGGAAGAATTGAATGAAGCAGCGGCTGATGAAGCTGTAACAGCTGTTTTAAAAGGTGGATTGACAAGTTTATTGCAAAAGTTTGATGCTAACGCTGATTCTTCGGCAGTAACAATGAAGTTGAAAAGATAATAGCAGCATAAAATAGATTGTGATGTAGTGTACTGTCAACGTTGTATTGACGGATACAGCTCTCTCCAGAGGGAGAGAGTCGGGTGACAATACTGTTGACGTAAGGAAAAGCTCCTTCTTCAGTGGGAGAAGGTTGGGATGAGGGGGAATTAAATAAGTTTTTTCCCTCAATTTATTTGCCCTCACCCAAGACTTTCCCTTTGGAGAAAGCTATATTTGGCAACACAAGTGTGACGGATTACTCATGTACTTCGTTGTGGTCTCGTCCTTTATATGAGTTACGCTAGAATTTTTTTGCAGCATAAACTCCGATATTTATTACTTTTTATAGGTTAACGCTCTTGAAAACTTGTTTTTTTATAAAAAATAACTGTTTATCTTTATTGGGGATAGCTGTTTTATTATTTAGTAGTCAATTAAATGCACAATCTTATGCATTTATTACCAATCAGCTGGATAATTCAGTTTCTGTGATTGAAACAAGCAGTCAAAAAGTGATTAAGACCTTAACAGTTATTGGAAAGCCAGTAGGTGTAGCGGTTAATAATTTTAATCAGCAAGTTTATATCAGCACACCTAACGGTGGTGGTTTTGCGGTTTTAGATGGTAAAGAATTAAAGCAGATTGATTTTGTAAAAGTAGGCGGTGCATCATTAGGAATAGCTGTAGATTCTCTGGGGCAACGTATTTTTGTTGCAGATTGGTATGAAAATACGGTCTCGGTTTTTGATGTGGCAAGCCGTCAATTAGTCAAGACTCTGAAGGTTGGGCGTTCACCTTCAGGCATGATGGTAAGCAAGGATAATCACTGGCTTTATGTGGCTAATCGCGTAGATAACACGATTTCTCAAATTGATCTAAAAAAACTAAAAGTCAGAAATGTTACTAAAGTAGGGACTCATCCCTTTGGTTTGTCTGTAGATCAGAAAGGACAACGTATTTATACCGCCAATGTGGAAAGTGATGATGTAACTATTTTGGAAAACACCCATTTAAAGCGTTTGGCAACGGTAAAAGTCGGTGAGCGTCCCTATGCTACAACATTAGCATTAAATGACAGTTTGTTATTTGTGACCAATCAGGATGATGAAACCGTTTCAGTGATTGATACCGCGACATTGAAAGTGATTGCAGTGATAACAGTGGGTGAAAAACCGGAGGGAATCAGTACAGCCCCTGATGATCAACATGTTTATGTGGCAAACTGGCTGGATAGTACTGTTTCTGTGATTGATGCAAAATCATTGTCAGTGATTAATACCATAGAAACCGGGGAAGGTAGCAGAGCCTTTGGTTTGTTTATTTTAGGTGAGTAGTATTTACTTTTGAGCTAAATCCAGTGCTGCCTGATACAGTAGCTTTTTTCTAGCACCCGTAATTTTTGTAGCCAGTGCAACAGTTGTTTTTATGGAACATTCTTTTAACAAAATGGTTAAAATTCTTTTTTGTTCTTCATTTAGTGCGACTTCTTTTTCAATCACATCACCCTCAACCAGAATAACAAATTCCCCTTTACGCATATTGCTATTGTTTTTAACTTGTTCTATTACATTGGCTATAGAATCTTTAATGATAGTTTCATGTAATTTAGTGAGTTCTCTTGCCAGCACAATTTGTCGTTGCTCGGATACGATTTCTGCCAAATCTTCAAGGGAAGATAAAATTCGGTGGCTGGATTCATAAAATACCCAGGTTACAGTTTCGTTTTTTCTACTTGCAAAGAAAGCTTTTCTCGCAGAAGATGTTCTGGGTGAAAA
Source organism: uncultured Methylomarinum sp. (assembly GCA_964572325.1). Classification (GTDB taxonomy): domain Bacteria; phylum Pseudomonadota; class Gammaproteobacteria; order Methylococcales; family Methylomonadaceae; genus QPIN01. Next base: position 4,299 of record CAZNGU010000081.1, on the reverse strand, counting down.
CCCCTCGTATCTAAACTGGGTGACAGCGAGTCCCGAAACTGATAATGCTGCAATAAGGGCACAAGCACCTGGAACGGGAGATACTTCCAGTTTGTGTTGTCTTGCCTGTTTTACTAGAGGCATACCCGGGTCACTTAATAATGGGGTTCCTGCATCAGAAACCAGGGCAATGCTGAGCCCCTCTTTTATTTTATTAATTAATACAGGCGCTGATTTTTCTTCATTATGTTGATGTAATGAAACCAGCTTATTAGTAATACCATAATGTTGTAATAACATTCTAACGTGTCGCGTATCTTCAGCTGCGATCAGGTCTACCTGTTTTAAAATAGTTACCGCTCTATAACTAAGATCTGCTAAATTGCCTATTGGCGTAGCAACAACGTATAATTTACCGCACATATTTTTGTCCCTCATGCTATTTAAGGCTTATCCATTTATGAAGCGTTATTGTTTATTATTTTTTGCTTTTTGTTTGCTTTTATCATCTGGGTGCGCAACTGAACCTAAACAAAGACATTTTTCATCTAGGCAAGCAGTGCAAGCTGAGTCGCTAATGCATAGTGGGCAACATCAAGAAGCTGCACGGCAGTATCAAATACTAGCAAGGTCAGAACCCGCTCAGCAAGATTATTATAACCTTTTAGCGGCTGAAGCCTATATTAAAGCAGGGGATAGCCAAGCGGCACAAAAGCTTGCTAATACTATCCATGCCTTGTCCTTATCTGCCGGATCCAGGGATAGGTTTTATTTGCTCCTTGCCCAAATCAGTCTGAGTAGAGGGGAGGCTGAAAAAGCACTGAATCAGCTTAACACTATTTCTGCTTATCGGCTTGAACCAAAAAATAAAATCATATTTTATCAATCGTTAGCTTTTGCATATTCATTGACGGGACATTTGCTACAAAGTGCTCATGCAAGAATACAATTAACACCATTGCTTGAAAACAGCCAGCAGCGGCAGGAAAATAATCGTGTGATTGTCAATACGCTGAATCTTCTTTCGCCACAAACATTAATATTAAAACAACCACCGGCTCCCGATGTTTTAGGTGGCTGGATGGCTTTAACCCGACTCTTAAAAAACCGGCAGTTAAATCAGAATCAAGCAGAGTTTCAGGCTAATCTGAATGAGTGGAAAAGGCTTTTTCCCCAACACCCTGCTAAAGATGATTTTTTACAGATGTTTGCTGAAAAAAATATCAGCCATAGTTTTAGTCAGGCTTCTGCCATCGCCTTGTTTTTACCTGAGTCTGGTCGATATGCCCAGGCAGCTCAAGTAATAAAAGAAGGTTTTAAAGTGGCTTATCAACAGGCAATACAGCAGCCAGCACTTAGGTTTTATGACAGTAACTCTGCGGGTATTGTTAATTTGTATCATCAAGCTATTGCCGAGGGTGCTGAATTAATCATTGGCCCATTGAGCAAAGATAAAATTGAGACCCTGGCATTAAGCACAGAATTAAGCACGCCAGTGCTTGCTCTTAATCATATTCCGAATTTAGCACAAGATAATTTATTCCAATTTGGCTTAAGCCCAATTGATGAAGCGATCCAGCTTTCAGTCAAAGCCAGAAGTGATGGTCATAGCAAAGCAGTATTAATGACATCTGAAAACAAACAAGGTCAACGAATGGCTAGGCTTTTAACTGAATATTGGGAAAGCAACGGGGGGGCTATTCTTGAAACCCAGTCTTACAATCCAAAAGAGCATGATTTTTCCAAGCCTATCAAAGCCTTGCTTAATCTTAATGAAAGCCAATATCGCTATACACGATTAAAAAGGCAGTTAGGGATTAAAATTCATTTTACAGAACGCAGACGGCAGGATGTTGATGCTGTTTTTTTATCAGCCTCTCCGCGTAGCGCACGCTCTATATATCCTCAATTACGGTTCTACCATGCAACCCGGATTCCAGTTTATGCGCCACCGCAAATATATAGCGGCCATAGCAATCGTTCCAGGGATCTGGATTTAAACTCAATTACCTTTTGCGATATTCCCTGGCTGTTTCCTGATGCTTATTCTGGAGAATTGAGTCACTCTGCATTAGAGGGAGTATGGCAACAATTTCCAGAAAAATATATCAGACTTTTTGCACTGGGTCTTGATTCATTTAATATTATTGATCATTTGAGCCAGTTAGATAGTATTTCGTTTGCAGGCAGCACAGGAATTCTGTCAGTTAATTTGGAAAATAGAATTACTCGGCAGCTTGTTTGTGCTAAATTCGTAGATGGTTATCCGGTATTGCAAGATTTTACGCTTGAGCAAATGCCTGTTAATCAAGATATCGTTTATTCAGAGGGTGTCAGATCGGATTTATGATTAATAAATTTCGTCCTTTCCATCTTATCCGCGGAGAGCAGTCTGAACAGCTTGCCTGCGATTATTTATTGCAACAGGGTTTGCAGATAAAAGATAGAAATTTTCGTTGTAAATATGGTGAACTGGATATTATTATGCAGGAGTCTAATACGCTGGTTATAGTTGAAGTCAGGTTCCGTAAATCAGATAAATATGGTGGGGCGCTAGAAAGTATTACCCGAAAAAAACAATCTCGCATTATTGCGGCTACCCAATATTATTTAATGAAAAATAAATTGAGAAATACAATCCGTTTTGATGTCATAGCATTATCTACTGATACAGATATTAACTGGATAAAAAATGCTTTTCAATAAAGGCTACTCATTTTATTTCGAGCCCATCCCTAAAAAAATATATTATAGTATTGTTCCATTTATAAATTAATTCCCTTCAATGAGTTTAAAAGAAAGAGTTATTAAGCACTTTAGCGAAAGTATTCAAACAAAGCAGGATGCTCTGTCCAGTTTATCTGAACTGATAGCCTTTGCTTCACAAAAAATGGTTGAAGCATTAATTAATGATAAAAAAATATTATGTTGTGGTAATGGTGGCTCTGCTGGCGATGCCCAACATTTTTCATCAGAGATGCTCAATCGCTATGAACGTGAACGTCCTGCTCTTCCTGCAATAGCTCTAACCACAGACACCTCGACCATTACATCCATTGCTAATGATTATCATTTTGATGAGGTTTTTGCCAAACAACTACGTGCACTGGGTCAGCCAGGCGATATTTTACTGGTTTATTCAACCAGCGGTAATTCAGCCAATATTATTAGTGCGGTAAAAACAGCACATGATAAGGAACTGATTGTTATTGCACTGACAGGAAAAGATGGGGGTAGCTTGTCGTCTGTGTTAAATGAGGTTGATGTTGAAATCAGAGTGCCTTCAAATTCAACTGCGCGTATTCAGGAAGTTCATTTACTCATTACCCATTGTTTTTGCGATTTAATTGATTTACAACTTTTTGGAAACTAGATTTAAGATGAAATTACTTTTCTTGTTCATTGCAATACATTTTCTATTATCCGCTTGTTCTACTATTGCCACCGGTGGTGCTGAAGTAACAGGGCTTTCCTTACTGCATGACCGTCGAAGTAGTGCAGTTATTTTGAGCGATGAGCGGATAGAAATTAATGCGGTAACGAAATTAATTGCAAAACCAGATATCCGTAAAGTATGCCATTTTAATGTAACTTCTTATAATGGGATAGTATTGGTGACGGGTGAAGCACCCACCGAGGAATTACGCAATAAGATCGTCAGTGTCGTCAGAAAAATAGCGGGTGTAAAAATAATTCATAATGAATTAGTCTTGGCGGAACCTTCTTCATACATTAGTCGAACAGAAGATACTTTTATTACCACCCGGGTAAAGTCTGCAATCAGCAAGGTAAAAAATCTACCGGGTTTTGATGCAACCCGTGTGAAAGTGATTACGGAAGATAATGTGGTGTATTTATTAGGGATTGTGCATAAAAAAGAAGGTCTTGTTGCTACTGAAATTGCGCGTAGAGAAAATGGGGTCAAACAAGTGGTCAAGGTTTTTGAATATATTGATTATTAAATCGACTAATCCAGTCCCAGTTTTTTTAAGCGATAACGCAAAGACCGGAATGTCATACCCAAATGTTTTGCTGTTGCCGTTTTATTCCAGCGGTTTTCTTCAAGAGCACGAGTAATTGCATTTCTCTCAACTTCTTCCAGATAATCTTCTAATGTACCCTCTGTTGGCTTATAGTCTTCAGTATTAGCGGGTTCAGAGTCAAAACTCAGGTTCATATCATCCAGTTCAATAATATTACCTTCATATAAAGCCAGAGCCCGCTCTAGAATATTCTCCAATTCTCGAACATTACCGGGGAAATGGTAACTTTGTAAAGCACTCATGGCAGCTTCGGAAAAAAGGGGTTGAGGCTGATTAT
>CAZNGU010000080.1:0-7230 GCA_964572325.1 uncultured Methylomarinum sp. | reverse complement strand
TGGGTGCAACCGGTGCAAGAATTGTGGGAAAAGCCGCTTCACTACTGCAAAGAGAAAATAAGCAATATGCATTAGCAACACAGTGTATTGGAGGTGGGCAAGGCATTGCAACCATTCTGGAGGCCATCTAATGAATATTGAAAAAGTAGCCGTTATTGGCGCTGGAGTCATGGGTGCCAGTATTGCTGCTCATATAACTAATGCCGGTATTCCAGTTTATTTATTGGATATTGTCCCTAAAACTAACGATGGTGCCAGCAAAAATCGTAATGTGGTGGCAGACACTGCAGTGCAAAAATTATTAAAAGCGAACCCTGCCGCCTTAATGCATAAAAAAAATGCACGCCTGATTACAACAGGCAATATTGAAGATCATTTATCCTTATTGGCAGACGCTGACTGGATTATAGAAGCCGTTGTAGAAAACCTGAATATTAAACAGAATCTATACAGACAACTGGAAAAAGTCTGTAATCCAAAGGCTGTTATTTCTTCCAACACCTCAACCATTCCATTAAGACAATTAGTTGAAGGCTTTTCGGCTGAATTTAAAAGTCGCTTCATGATCACCCACTTTTTTAATCCGCCCCGTTATATGCGCTTATTAGAAATAGTGAGTGCTAATGAGACTGATAAGGCACTGATAGATTGTGTTAGCTCATTTGCTGATAAGCAACTTGGAAAAGGCTGTGTAAATTGTAAAGATACCACCGGCTTTATTGCCAACCGGATTGGCATATACTGGATTCAATGCGGCTTGATTGAAGCTTTCAAACAAGGCATGACTGTTGAACAAGCGGATACTGTTATGAGTACCCCTTTTGGCATTCCCAAAACCGGTATTTTTGGCTTACTGGATTTAGTCGGGCTGGATTTAATCCCTCATATTATGGAAAGCATGAAGCAATTACCCGAAGGTGATGCTTTTTATGAAATTAATCAAATTCCCGAATTATTTACCCAGATGATTGCTGATGGTTATATTGGGCGTAAAGGAAAAGGCGGGTTTTATCGTTTAAACACGGCAGATGGCAAACGAATTAAAGAGTCAATTGATCTAGTGACCGGCGAATACAGTAAAAGTGAAAAACCGGTGTTGGAGTGTTTAAAGGTCGCTAATAAACAAGGTTTAAAGGAATTTTTATTACTGGATGATAAGAATAGTCGTTATGCCTGGTCTGTCATGTCGAAAACCTTACTCTATGCTGCCAGTCTGATTCCTGAAGTAGCGGATGATATAACATCAGTCGATGAAGCCATGTGTCTCGGTTATAACTGGGAACTGGGGCCTTTTGCCTTACTGGATAAAATAGGTGTTGACTGGTTTATAAATGAGATTAAACAGCAAGGTTTGGATGTTCCAGAAATATTAAGCACGGCGGATTTTTATAAAAAGGATGCTGGTGTACTTGAGTACAAAACATTAGGCGGTGATTATAGACCTGTAACAAGAGCAGAGGGTGTTTTATTACTTTCTGATATTAAACTACAAAAACCTGCTTTACTGGGAAATGCTTCAGCCAGTTTGTGGGATGTCGGTGACGGCGTTGCTTGCTTTGAATTTCATAGCAAAATGAACACCTTTAATATGGATATTTTAAGCTTGTTACGAGACAGTTTAAAATTAGTGGAACAGGATTTTAAAGCCCTGGTGATTCATAACGAGGCTGATAATTTTTCTGCTGGAGCCAACCTTCTTTTATTAGTTTCTGCCATTCATGAAAAGAATTGGGATGGCGTGGAAAGCTTAATTAAACAGGGGCAACAAACCTTTATGGCGGTTAAATATGCACCTTTTCCAGTAGTGGCTGCACCGACAGGCCTGGCAATGGGAGGCGGTTGTGAAATTTTATTACATTGCGATGCTATACAAGCTCATGCAGAACTCTATACTGGCCTGGTTGAAGTCGGTGTAGGTCTGGTGCCCGGCTGGGGTGGGTGTAAAGAATATATAGGTCGTTGTCTGCAATTAAAAGCATTTGGCGGCTCTATTCCACCAGTAATTAAAGCCTTTGAAACCATAGCGACAGCAACCGTTTCAAAATCGGCAATGGAAGCGAAAGAAAAATTGTTTCTTGCTAAAAGCGATGGCATTAGTATGAATAAAAACCGCTTATTAACCGATGCCAAAGCCAGGGCATTAGCGATGTGTGCTAACTATAGTGTGCCAGAAGCAATGGAATACAGGTTGCCGGGGAAAACAGCCAAAGTGTTGCTGAATATGTCTGTAAAAGGGCTCAGAATGTTGGGTAAAGTCACCGCTTATGATGTAGAGGTTGCGGATAGATTGGCTTCTGTTTTGACTGGGGGTGATTGTGACATTATGGCGCCATTAACAGAAAATGACATGCTGGATTTGGAATGTCAGGTTTTTACAGAAATAGTTAAACAGGCTGGCACATTAGCCAGATTGGAACACATGTTAAAAACAGGGAAACCTTTAAGGAATTAATAGCAATGTAGATTGGATAAGCGACAGCGAAATCCGACAAGCTTTTAAAAACGGTGGATAACGCTATCGCTAATCCACCCTACAAATCAAACTCAATCAGGAGAATGCACCATGATCTGGTTAGCGATATTTTTTATCACACTCTCTGTTCTTGTTTATCATCAAATATCACTTTTGAAAAGTACCCTGATTTTAGCAGCGGTATTAGTTGTTTACAGCATATCTAGCTTTAATCTAGGTTTATGGGCTGTTTTCTTGCTGATTTTTATACCCATTAATATTCCAGTCCTTCGTAGCAAAATAATCAGCAAACCAGCCTATCACTGGATGCAATCTGTCATGCCGGAAATGTCACAAACAGAGCAGGAAGCATTAGAGGCTGGCGATACCTGGTGGGATGCACAATTATTTTCAGGAAAACCCAATTGGGATGTATTGCTAAATTTACCGGCAAGTAAGCTATCCAAAGAAGAACAGGCTTTTCTTGATGGCCCGACAGAAACCCTGTGTTCCATGCTGGATGATTGGGATATCACCCATAATCTGCAGGATTTACCAGAGTCAGTCTGGGAATATATTAAGCAACATAAATTCTGCGGCATGATTATTCCAAAAAAATATGGCGGTTTGGAATTCTCCCATTTTGCTCATTCAGAAATTGTAATGAAGATTTCCTCTCGCAGTTCATCAGCTGCGGTAACTGTGATGGTACCGAATTCTTTAGGACCTGCAAAACTATTGCTGTCTTATGGTACCGAAGAACAAAAAGACTATTATTTACCGCGTTTGGCTACGGGTCAGGAAATCCCCTGTTTTGCCTTAACCGGCCCTAATGCAGGCAGTGATGCCGGTGCTATGCCCGATACCGGCGTAGTTTGTTATGGTACTCATAAAGGCAAAAAGAAAGTGTTGGGAATTCGCCTAAATTGGGAAAAACGCTATATCACCCTGGGGCCAGTCGCGACTGTCATAGGGCTGGCATTTAAAATGTATGACCCGGAGCATTTAATTGGTGAAAAAGAAAATATAGGTATTACCGTAGCCTTAATTCCAACAGATACCAAAGGAATCAGCATTGGTAATCGCCATTTTCCCTTGAATGCAGCCTTTCAAAATGGTCCCAACTGGGGCAAAGATGTGTTTATTCCTCTAGACTGGATTTTAGGTGGGCTTGATCAAGTCGGCAATGGCTGGAAAATGTTAATGGAATCTTTAACCACCGGTCGATCCATTTCTTTGCCAGCACTCAGTGCCGGTGCATCTAAATTTACCTGTAGAAACACTGGAGCCTATGCCCGAATTCGGAAACAATTTAATCTGTCAATTGGTGAATTTGAAGGCATAGAAGAACCTCTGGCGCGAATGGCGGGTGAAACTTACATTATCAATGCGGCAAGAACAGTCACCTTATCAGCTTTAGACCAAGGTGAAAAACCATCAGTGATTTCAGCCATTATTAAATATGAACTCACAGAGCGCATGCGCCGAGTAGTAACTGATGGCATGGATATACAAGGCGGCTCAGGTATTTGCCTGGGGCCTAAAAATTATCTGGGACGATTATATCAAGTTATTCCGGTATGTATTACCGTTGAAGGCGCAAACATTCTGACTCGCACCATGATGATTTTTGGACAAGGCGCAGTGCGCTGTCATCCATTGATATATCAGGAAATACAAACCCTGAGCATGGAAGATAAGGATAAAGCATTAACGCAGTTTGATGAGTTTATTTTTAAGCATATGGGTTATATTATGCGTAATAAAGTCAGCAGTTTTTGGCTAGGTCTGACTTGTGCAAAATTTCTTAAAACGCCAGGAGATAGCCATACTAAATCCTATTATCAAGCCATTGAACGCTTAAGTGCAGGATTTGCTTTCGCCACGGATTATGCCATTATCGTACTGGGAGGCTCATTAAAAAGAAAAGAGCGTATTTCTGGCCGCTTTGCCGATGCTATTAGTAATTTGTACCTATGTTCTGCCGTGTTAAAACAATTTCAGGATCAAGGCTGTCCAGAAGATGATTTGCCATTAATGCATTGGGCTTGCCAGCATACTATATTTCAGGCACAGCAAGCATTAGTTGAAGTGCTTAGAATACTTCCCTTTAAACCGATTGCCTGGTGCCTTAATCGAGTTATCATTTTTCCACTTGGAAAACCCTACCGTTCCCCTGAAGACAAGCTTATCCACCAAATTGCCTCAATTTTATTACATGATACAAAAGCGCGTGACCGTTTAACACAGGGAATTTACATTAATGAAATAGAAGACGATACAACAGGACGTATAGAATGTGCATTTAAAGCCGTTTTGGCTGCCATGCCAGTTGAAAAGAAAATTCGTCTGGCACAGAAGAATAAGACCTTACCTAAAGGAATGGATGATGCTCTATTAAAGATGGCTGTTGATAAAAAAATAATTAATAAGAAAGAGCGTGCTTTAATTGATGAGGCAGAAAGAATGCGAAGTTTAGCGATAAAAGTGGATGATTTTCCTGGTAAAGTACCTATTTAGTTTTAGAGAATAGACAGGCATAAACAAGGGCGTAACAAAATTAATTTCTCAACCCGTTTGCTTGGCAGAAATTTCTTCCTATGGCTAGACTATGTGGGTAAGTTAATTACAGGTACTTTTGATAGATTTTCTGGTTAATAGCATATTAATAGAGTAAATTGTCCTGCTATTAGGATAACAGAGTGAATATGCCTGAATTATCTGTAATAACAACTTAGCAAGGCAAATGCGCCTGTTAATCAATGACATCACGGGAACATATATGAGTAATAACGAAAAAATAAATTCCCTAAATGAAATCTTTAGAGCTGTGTGTCTTCCTGCCTCAATAGTAGTAGGTGAAATACTTGAAGATAAAGCAAAATCTTGGAAAAGGAAAAACCAATTAAATGTTCTTGAAAAAACTAGCGACTTACTTGTAAGCTTCGACAGTCACTCTTTACCAGCCGGTAATCCAAGGGTAATATCTGAAGCTCTCAGTAGTTGTGGAAACAACTCTAACGAATTAATGCAAGAATTATGGGCTGGATTAATTGCTTCATCATTTTCAGGAGACCCTGAAAATGACCAAAATATAATCCATATCAACTTACTAAATCAGTTGTCTTCGTTTCAAGCAAAGCTTCTTGAGGATATATTGCCAAATTTCAAAATTTACATTACAGAACATGGGCTTATAATTAGTCAGCAACTAACGTTCTCCTTAGAAGAATTTTTAGTTATTTGTGGTGGTGCTAATTTAAATGAAATTGATATATCCCTAGACTACTTGCGCCAAATTGGTTTAATAAATGGTGGAATTGACTTACGTTCTCCCATCGTACAAATCACTTTACTCCCATTATTTTTAACTTTACATGCTCGGTGTAAAGGGTGGTTTGGTGAAATCTATTCTTTCTACAACATAAATCCCAAAGAAGATATTTTACCCCCTACAAAAGTAGAAGAATCAATTGCTTCAATTAAAAAAACAACTAAAAAACATAAACCAAACAAATAGCAATTTAAAAAACCTATCTAAATAACTGGGGTCATAAATAACTGGGCTCAGGTTCAAATAAAATAAGTTAGCCCGACCCCTTTTATGAGAATAGATAATCTGCTATAGAAAAAGCTCTTTTGGCCAATTTTTTCGTTCATTTTCGCTAAATAGCACAACTATTCGCCGCAAATGAACGAAAAAACTGACTCAAAGGGTCTTTCTCTCGCGACGAGTTCTATTCTCGGACAGTCTCCTAGTTATAACGCTTTATCATCTCAGCTAATGAAATTACTTTGATTTTACTGGCATGACCCGCACTGCCAAAAGCTTCATAACGTGACAGGCAAAGCGTTTGCATAGCGTCTCTAGCTGTTTTATAAATCTTACGTGCATCTAACTCAATTGCATTTTCTGACTGGTCTATATATTGGCGTATGGCGCCCGTTGAGGCCATTCGCAAGTCGGTATCAATATTAACTTTACGAACACCATATTTTATTCCTTCAACAATTTCATCAACCGGCACACCATAAGTTTGAGGAATATTACCACCATGATCATTAATGATTTTTAACCAGCTTTGCGGAACAGAACTTGAACCATGCATAACAAAGTGGGTGTTTGGTAAACGTTGCTGTAGCGTTTTTAAGCGACTAATAACTAAAACATCGCCTGTTGGTGGTTTACTAAATTTATATGCACCATGGCTAGTTCCAATGGCAACGGCTAAAGCATCGACTTGTGTTTGTTCTACAAATTCAACCGCTTCATCTGGATCTGTTAGCAACTGACTATGATCCATAGACTCTTCATTATTTGAACTGTCTTCTAATGAGCCCAGGCATCCTATTTCACCTTCAACCGATACGCCACAAGCATGTGCCATTGCAACAACAGTACGCGTTACTTTTACATTATATTTAAATGAAGAAGGTGTCTTCATGTCTTCCAGTAAAGAACCATCCATCATTACCGAACTGAAACCAGACTGAATGGCTTGTGCACAGATATCAGGGGAAGGACCATGATCTCGATGCATCACTACTGGAATATGAGGATATTGTTCAACTGCCGCAAGAATCAAATGGCGCAAAAATATTTCACCCGCATATCTATTTGCACCCGCAGAGCCTTGAATAATGACAGGGCTATCACATGCATTAGCCGCTTGCATAATTGCTTGTACCTGCTCCATATTACTAGCATTAAACGCTGGAATAGCAAAGCTATGTTCTGCTGCATAATCCAAAAGTTGTCGTAATGATACTAAAGCCAT
>CAZNGU010000079.1:0-7240 GCA_964572325.1 uncultured Methylomarinum sp. | reverse complement strand
AAATAAGCAATATTAGTATCACCTTTTAAAAACCATAATAATTCATGAATAATTGATTTAACATGAACTTTTTTTGTCGTAACTAACGGAAACCCCTGTTGTAAATCAAAACGAAGCTGATGACCAAAAATAGATAATGTGCCACTCCCGGTTCTGTCTCCTTTTTGCGTACCTTCATCCAGAATTTTTTGCAGTAAATATAAATATTGTTTCATGCAATTAATAGTGTGTTAAACATCCAAATTCGTTACATCTAATGCATGTTTTACAATAAAATCTCTGCGTGGCTCTACAATATCACCCATTAATGTAGTAAATATTTCATCCGCTGCAATTACATCTTCTATTCTTACCTGTAACATTCTACGACTATTGGCATCCAGTGTCGTTTCCCATAATTGCTCAGGATTCATTTCTCCCAAACCTTTATAGCGCTGAATATGCTGTCCTTTTTTAACTTCTTTCATCATCCACTCAAAGGCCTGTTTAAAATTACTGACGGGCTGTTCCTTTTCTCCCATACGCATTACGGATTCATCACTGAAAAGTTCTACCGTATCTTCTGCATATTTAGCTATCTTCAAATAATCCTTGCCCAGAAAAAAAGTACAATGTAAAACAAAAGTTTTAGTAATACCATTGTGTCTTTTATCAACCACTACATCAAAGTCATCATGACTGTTATAGTTTAACTTGATGCTATAAATAGCTTTAACATCATTCTGGTTCAAGCGTTGTCCCAATTGCTTAAACCATTCTGTCATTTGTTCCTGACTTTGTTTTATATCTTCAGTTAATGGCTTGGAATAGGTCATTTCTTCTAAAAACATACCATCATAACGCCTGCTTAATCGACTTATCACCGCCATGACTTCTGCATATTCTGTCGATAAAATTTCCAAGCCTTGTCCCTGAATCACCGGTGTTGACTGATTCGTCTGCAATTGTGCTTTATCCAGGGCAAGTTGGATAAGATATTCATTTAAACCCGCATCATCCTTGACATAATGTTCTTGCTTACCTTTTTTAATTTTATATAAAGGTGGCTGGGCAATATAAATATATCCATTCTCAATCAACTCAGGCATTTGTCTGTAGAAAAAAGTGAGCAATAGGGTTCTAATATGTGATCCATCCACATCGGCATCGGTCATAATAATAATGCGATGATAACGTAATTTTTCAATATTATATTCTTCTTTGCCTATACCACAGCCTAGAGCAGTAATTAAATTACCGACTTCATCAGATGAAATCATTTTATCGAAACGGGCTTTTTCTACATTAAGAATTTTTCCTTTCAGCGGTAATATCGCTTGCGTGCGTCTGTCTCTGCCTTGTTTGGCAGAACCACCCGCTGAGTCCCCTTCCACAATAAACAATTCTGATAAGGCCGGGTCTTTCTCCTGGCAATCTGCCAACTTACCTGGCAAGCCTGCAATGTCCAAGGTTGATTTACGCCGGGTCATTTCTCTGGCTTTACGTGCTGCATCTCTTGCTCTCGCTGCATCAATAATTTTACTAACAATTGTTTTTGCAATTTGTGGTTGTTCTAACAAGTATTCTTGTAACTTCTCATTCATTGTAGATTCAACCAAAGGTTTTACTTCGGATGAAACTAGTTTATCTTTGGTTTGAGATGAAAACTTGGGATCAGGCACTTTAACAGATAACACAGCTGTTAAACCTTCCCTCGCATCATCACCTGTCGTCGATACTTTTTCCTTTTTTGCTAAACCGCTGGATTCTATATATTGGTTTATGGTTCGAGTTAATGCCCCTCTAAAACCTGCCAAATGACTACCTCCATCACGTTGAGGAATGTTATTGGTATAACAAAATATATTTTCCTGATAAGAATCATTCCACTGCATAGCCACTTCAATAGTGACATCTTCTTTTACTGCGGTAAAATGAAAAACCTCTTCAAATAAAGGTGTCTTGTTTTTGTTTAAATGCTGAACAAAAGCACTGATACCCCCTTCAAACTCAAACACATCTTCTTTACCTGATCTTTCATCCTTAATTGCTATTCTGACACCAGAATTAAGAAAAGAGAGTTCTCTTAATCGTTTTGCCAAAATATCATAATGAAACTCGAGATCCGAAAATGTTTCTTTACTGGGTAAAAAATTAATTGAGGTGCCTGTACCTTCAGCATCAGCTACTGCTTTAAGCGGTGCTACCGGCTCTCCACCTTTATATTTTTGTTTATGTAATTTTCCATGTTTTCGTATTTCCAATGTCATTTCTTCTGAAAGTGCATTAACTACGGAAACTCCCACCCCGTGCAATCCACCAGAAACTTTATAAGCGTTATCATCAAATTTACCACCCGCATGTAATACTGTCATAATGACTTCAGCAGCTGACCTACCTTCTTCTTGATGTATATCTACAGGGATACCTCTCCCATCATCAGATACGGTAACTGATCCATTTTCATGAATAATTACATCAACCCCTTTACAAAATCCAGCCAAGGCTTCATCTATTGAATTATCCACCACTTCAAATACCATATGATGCAATCCTGAGCCATCATCCGTATCACCAATATACATACCTGGTCTTTTTCTTACCGCATCCAGTCCTTTTAAAACTTGTATATTTGAACTATCGTAATTATCACTCATTTTTTTTCCTGTTTTGTTCCACGTGGAACATTATATAAATGGGATTTGAATAGATTACAAAACCTGTTAAATATCATATGCAATACAGCCTTTAAATTAAGGAACGTGCGTTCCTTAGCAGTATTAAAATCCTAAATAACGCAACCATGTTCCACGTGGAACACTTTGTATTCATCCAGCATGTTTAATTTTCCAAAATTACCCAATTCAGTGGTAGACATAAAAACCTGACAATGAAGAGAGGCAAGATATTTAAGTAATTTAGCCTTATTAGGGGTATCAAGTTCAGCTGTTAAATCATCAATAAGTAGACAAACAGAACTCGCTGTCTGTTGATTGATTAATTTAACTTGAGCTAATTTTAAAGCGATTATCAATAGTTTTAACTGCCCTCTCGAAACATAATCTTTGGCTAAAACCCCATTAACTAGTAATAAAAAATCACCTCTATGTGGACCACTATGGGTAAATCCATAGATTAAATCTCTGGATAAATCATGCTTAATCGCCTGCTCAAAACTTTCTGTCTCTTTCCAACCTGACAGGTATTTTAATTCTAAATTTGTGAAATCAAGAAAAATACTGCAAATTTCATTAAAAAGAGGCTGAAGTATTTTTAAATAGGCCTCCCGATAACTAGAGACTATTGTACCGTACTCTATTAACTCAGTATCCCAAACATGAATTTGCTGCAAATGCTTAGTTTTTAACGATGCATTTCTTTGTTGTAATGCCTTTTTAAACTTACGCCAGCTAATTAAAAAATTATCATCATGGTTAAAAACACCCCAATCTAAAAATTCTCTTCTTAACTGAGGCCCTGCATCTATCAATTTATAACTCTTAGGATGAATCAATGACACCGGAAGTGCATAAGCTAGTTCTGCTTTATGACTATTAGATTGATCTATGCGAATATCAGACTTTTTACCATTTAATTTTATCCCTAAATGAGAAATATTTTTATTTTTTTTCCTAATTAATCCAGAAACAATAAGCTGTTCTTTATCAAATTGAATAACTTGTTTTATATGCGTTGCTCTAAAAGAACGAGCTCTACCTAAAATAAAAATAGCTTCTAATAATGAACTTTTACCACTACCATTTTCACCGGTAATTAAATTAATACTGGCTGAGGGTTCTATAGATACCTGACTAATATTTCGTAAAGAATAGATATCCAGTTTTTTTAAACTCATTAATATTTTACAATCGCATTGGCATAACTATAAATTTATAAGGTTTTTGTTCAGGTTCATTAACAAAACAGCTACTGCCATTACTTGCTATGGTAAGTACTGCCAATTCTGAATCCAGATTATTGACTGCATCTAATAAATATTGGGAATTAAAAGCAATAGCTATCGGTTCATCACTATACTCAATAATTAATTCTTCCTCTGCTTCATCATGTTCAGGATTATGTGAATTTAATTTTAATAAGCCATCTGAAATATTACAGTTAACCCCTTTAAATTTTTCATTAGCAAGAATGGCAACCCGGGTTAGCGCATCTTTTAAAGTATTTTTTTCAATATGAATTGGATTTAAAAAAGATTGATCAAAAACTTTACTAAAATCAGGGTATTTTGCATCAACCAATTTGGCAGAAAAAACCAATTCATTAATTATAATTCTGATATTACTATTGGAAAATTGAATATCCAATTCTATGTCATCATCATCCAACAATCGAGAAAGTTCCAGAACGCCTTTTCTAGGTAAAATAATTCGTGTTTCATAGCCTGTTGTAGCGCCAATATTATCTTCATAAAAAGATAAACGATGGCCGTCTGAAGCCACTAATTTTAATTTACTATTGGAAATATGCAGTAATAAACCATTAAGGTAATAACGCACATCCTGGTTTCCCATACAAAATATGGTTTTGTCCAAAGCATATTTTAATTTCCCAGCATTAATTGAAAATTTATTTTCCAATTCAGTTTCAGAAAATTCAGGGTAACTTTCCGCTGCCAGTGTTGATAAAGAGAATCGACTGCGGCCTGAACTAATTTTTACTTTATCTTCTTTTAGTTCAAACTTAATTTGAGCATTATTAGGTAACAAACGAATAATATCCAAAAATTTTCTGGCAGGTACGGTAATTTCTCCGTTTTCATTAGAATCAAGATTGATACTTGCTATCAACTGAATTTCCAGATCTGTTCCCGTTAAGACCAATTTATTCTCAACTAATGATATAAGCACATTAGAAAGAATTGGCATGGTCTGTCTTTTTTCAATAACACTCACTATTTTTTGTAGCGGTGTGAGCAAATGCTCTCTGTTAATAATAAATTTCATAAATATATATTTAAAATCATTACTGTTATTAGTATAAAAAAAACTGTTGATAACTGTTAATTTCATTGTATTATCAAACAATTATGTGTTTTATAATTTGTTGATAAAAGCCTTTTTACTTGTTCTTAAGCTGTTGCTATTTAGACATCAAAAAAAATAGCACAGCTAATCCACAATTTAAGAATATTTAAATCACAGTGTTATACACACTGCTTGAAAAAAATTGATTCGTATTTCGTAAGTTGTATTAACACAGATTTTATCTTTATCCTGTTTTCCCATTCTGATTTCGACAATTTAGGATAACTTTTTACTTCCCGTGTAAAAAAAGCAAATACGTCCTGAACGAAACTTTAATTCAAATTTAAGTTGAGTATTATTCGATAACAAGCAAACGATATCCAAAAATTTTCGAGCAGGTACGATCATATCTCTATTTTCACTTGAATCGAAACCAAGAATAGATATCTATGAATTTCCAGATCATCTTCCTATTAAAACCAAGTTATTATCTACTATTGATATAAAATCCCTCTGCTAATAATAAATTACATAGATATTTATTTAAAAATTATTATTATTATTAGTCTAAAAATAACTGTTGATAACTGATATTTTTATTTTTTTATCAAATAATTGCGTGTTTTATAATCTGTTGATAAAAGCTTTTTTACTTGTTCTTAAACTGTTGCTAATTAGACATCAAAAAAAACAGCACAGTTAATTCACAATTTAAGAATATTTAAATCACAGTGTTATACACACTGCTTGTGAAAGCTTTGTTTGAATTTAAAAATTTAATAAGTTCTGGAAGATAGTCAATCCTTATACTTTAATTTGATAAAGTTCTTAAAAGATTTTGGTAATCTTCTGATACTTTGATATCAGATTCTTTTAGTAAATTGATTCGTTTACAGGCGTTAATAACCGTTGTGTGATCTCTTCCACCAAAAGATCCACCTATTTCTGGAAAACTATGTGAGGTTAACTCTCTAGCCAGGCACATGGCAATTTGCCGTGGTCGGGTAATAGATTGTCTACGGTTTTTTGAGGATAAATCAGCAACACGAATTTTAAAATATTCAGCGACTGTTTTTTGAATATTATCGATATTAACTAATTTATCCTGCAATGAAATTAAGTCATGTAAAGCTTCTTTGGTAAAATCAACAGTAATTTCTTTATTAGTAAATTGCGCGTTAGCAATAACGCGCCTTAGTGCCCCTTCTAAATCTCTGACATTGGAAGGAATTCTCTTTCCGATAAAAAAGGCAACTTCATGAGAAAGAACAACATTATTCTGGCTCGCTTTTTTAATTAGGATAGCCGCTCTTGTTTCTAAATCAGGCGGCTCGATAGCTACGGGTAATCCCCAGCCAAATCTTGACTTTAAACGATCTTCCAAGCCTTTAATTTCTTTTGGATATTTGTCACAGGTTAAAACAACTTGATGTTTTTTATCTAATAGGTTATTAAAAGTATGGAAAAACTCTTCCTGGGAACGTTCTTTTCCCGCTAAAAACTGTATATCATCAATCAATAAAACATCAATACTGCGATAATAGTTTTTAAACGCATCAATAGAATTATGCTGGAATGCTTGTACCATATCCTGCACAAATTTTTCAGAATGTAAATATACAATATTAGTCGCAGGGTTTTTTTCTATAACTGCATTACCTATAGCATGCATCAAATGGGTTTTACCTAGACCAGAGCTGCCATATATAAAAAGAGGGTTATAAGATTTACCTATGTTTTCAGAGACTTGTTGAGAGGCTGCTTTGGCTAGCTGATTGGATTTTCCCTCTACAAAACTATCAAAGGAAAATGCTTTATTCAAAAAATTGGAATAAGATTTTTTTACTACTTTTGCTGGTTTTTTAGGAATGTTAGTTGGCAATACAGAAGACCGTTTTTTAGAGCCTATTTCAAATTGTATGAGGAGTGAGCCATTAGAAAACTCATAAACAACATCTTCAACTTTTGCTAAAAAATGTTGTTTGACATGGTCAATAATAAAACGGTTAGGTGCTAACAGTTTAAGTGTATTATTTTTTTCAACGGCTTGTAACGGTCTTATCCAGGTACTAAAATCATTAGCAGGTATTTCATTTTCAAGTTTGGATAAACAGTTATTCCAAATAGAGCTCATATTTATTAATATTAAGAAAGTATTAGGAATGCCGGGAGTAACTACTCAATGTATTTGAAGCTAAGGATGTAGGGTATTGATTTATCAGGCCGCGTGAATACATCCATGGCAGCAATCAGCTCCTGCTTCAAGCTGCACTTGC
>CAZNGU010000078.1:0-7274 GCA_964572325.1 uncultured Methylomarinum sp. | reverse complement strand
CTCCTCCTTCCCTGCGGGCTTTTTGCACTATTTTGGTGTATGAATTTTGATTCATGCACTATATTGGTGCGGCACTTGATGCCGAAAGCACTACTCGGTGCGCTCTAGCCTCTTTTAAAAAGAGCTATATTATTATTTGAATTTTCGTTAATTGAAATGAATGTTGCGGTGTTGAAGAAAATTTACCGCAAATTTACCGCAAATAATTCACAACAACAAATATTTGTTGTTGTGAATCAATAGGTTATATGGTGGAGGCGGCGGGAATTGAAAACTCCTACTGGTGTATAGATTGTTTTAATGATTAATAATATCAATAAGTTGATAATGAGAGGTCCGTTTTTAGTTGCGGTTTATTGCGTTATCTTGCTGTTTCTACCGCAAATTTACCGCAAGTGGATTTAGTGTAATTGCGTCTTTTAAATGATCCGGGGATAGATGAGCATAGCGCATTGTTTGGGTTATGTCTGCGTGACCTAAAATTTTTTGTAGCGTTAATATATTCCCACCATTCATCATAAAGTAGCTTGCAAATGTGTGTCTTAGTATGTGGGTGTTTTGGCCTTGGGGTAATTGTATTTCCGTTCTGTTTACTGCTCTTCTGAATGCACCTATGCAGTTGGTAAATAGCCTGTCGTCCGGGTTTTTATTGCCTATGAATTGGGTTAATTGTTTGTAGAAACCATCATCCAGAGGAACAGCTCTGATCTTTTTTGATTTTGTGAATTCGTAGATTACCAGACCTGATTTTACTTGCTTTGCCTTTAATTGTTCTGCTTCGCTCCATCTGGATCCAGTTCTTAAACAAATTTGGGTTACGTACCAGGTTGATTGATTAATGCAGCCGTTTTCTATGGCCTCTAGTAGCTCTTCGATTTGATTCCCTGAGAGGAAACTTAACTGGCGTTCGTGAATTTTTATAAAATCGACTGATTGTATTGGATTTTCATAGTCGATTACCTTCAATTTACGCAATTTATTATAGACAGCGTTTAAATAGCCGTGGTGATTATTGAATGTTTTTGCGGTAATGGCATTTTGGCCATGGGTACGCTGGTATCTATAGTTTACCCAGACCTCTGGCGTTAATTTGCTGGCTACCGGGTTCCCCAAGCTTTTGCTGATGGCTAATAACACCCGCTTTAACTTCTCGTTATCTGATAAGTTGATGCCGTGGTAGATAAACCAGGCTTCTACGAGCTCTCTCAGCGTACGTTTATCAAGATTTTCGAGTTGTTTTTGTTTGTGCCTGGCCAGGTATTCACGCTCAAAAATTTCCGCCTCAGATTTTAGTTCAAATGTCTTGGAAATACGAGGAATTCCACTGCGGTCTACTCGACAAATCCAGCCTCCTTTTTTAGCGGGTTTTACAGGCATAAATCATCCTTATTTTAATAAAAATCAAAAAACTGAATAAGCGAATACTAATAAATAAATAAAAAAAAGAGAGATTCATAACCTGTTGATATTATTATTATTCTTTCTAATGGCAGAAATCTAAAAAAAGTTTGGGGGGGGGGTACCGGAAAGGTGTGTCTCTGTGTCTTTTGAAAATTTATTATTTTTTTTATTACTATATTCAATACCTTACGACTGTTTTTCTTTGCGCTTTGGGTGTTACTTTGCTGTGTTTTTAGTGTTCCTTGAGACACAGCAAAAGACACAGCAAAGACACAGCTAGACACACCCCATTAAAAACAGCCACAGATCAATAACTACGCTAGCTACCGCCTGTTTAACAAAAAGTTCAGGAACAGCCAGGAACACCCAGGGAACACCCAGCAAAAACAAAAAAACAACCGCAAACCATTGAATAATAACAATTAAAAAACTCAAAAAAATCAAAAGACACAGAGACACACCTTTCCGGTACCCCCCCCCCTTTTAAATATTTTTTTTAGCTCTCAGATTTGCGTAAACTTTTCAGTTCAGTATGGGCGCAAATGGCATCTAAAGCCCCGTCAATATCTTCTAAAATAGAGCTCGCCAAATCAGGATCAAATTTTGCTGTTATAAGTGCGGTTCTAATCAGTTTTTCACCCGCTATTTGATTGCTTTGCTGAACAATGCAGCAACCCACAAACATGGCATCAAGGCATAAGGGACGAACTGATTTTTCAATAGTTTCTAATTGTTTATAAAGAGGTTCATTCATCATATTTTTCCAAAAAATCACGATAATTGGGTAGGTTGAATTTAAGCTGCATTTCTAGCCAGACCTGCTCATCTTCTGATGCGTCATCAAAAAAAACATCGATAAACTGGATTATTCTTTCTTTTCTCCGGTTTTCCGAATAATCAGCATGTCCTTCTTTAATTCCGCGCGAGTGTTTGTAGTTATCGCTAAACAACAGCCAATACAGATCAATTTCCGGATAACAATCGATAATCGCCGCTAAAAATTCGGCATTCGGGCAGCCATTGCCGTTTTCATACTCAGAAATCCGGCTAGTCGAAGTTTTTGTTATCAATCCCAAATCCTTTTGAGTCAATGACTTAACTTTTCTTAACTGTTTAATCCTTAAACCAATATCCTTTATCTCGAAGTTTTTCATTGAAATATCCGCCGTACAGGATAATAATAAACACAACCAAAAAAAACTATTTTAAACCAAAATATAAAGACCATGCCAAAAC
Organism: uncultured Methylomarinum sp.; assembly: GCA_964572325.1. Lineage (GTDB taxonomy): Bacteria > Pseudomonadota > Gammaproteobacteria > Methylococcales > Methylomonadaceae > QPIN01. The sequence continues at coordinate 4,637 of CAZNGU010000078.1, read as the reverse complement.
ATTTAAAAATAAAAACAGGGCTTTCAATACGCATAGAACAGCCGTTACACCAACGATTGAGTCGATTAGCAAATAGCGAGTCACGAAATTTAAATAGCATGATTACGGCGTTGATTATTGTTGGATTGAAACACTATAAAAAAAACCTCCCTGCTGGTTGATAGATGACCCCCCCCCTTAAACGGGGGATTTTTTTATTATTCACTATTAATACCTACTTAGAAATGGGCTTTAACACTACAAAAATCGGAAAACCATGAAGAAAAAAGACATATACCCCGTAGCACCCTTTGTTTATACCGATATTGAGCTATCTGAAACGATATTGATTGATGGCATTCCCCATGTTACCCGTAAAGCCGTGGGTGAATTTTTAGACTATGGTGATGCACAAAAAGCAATCGACAATATTTTAGATAGAAATGAATACATAACTGAATTTTCAGTACCCCTCAAACTGAGGGGTACTGACGGCAAAAATTACGAAACTTTTGTCTATGATCCCGTCGGTTTTTTATTGATTGTGATGGAATCGAACCAACCCAAAGCAAAAGAGATGAAAGTGTCTATTGCTCAATTTGTTCATCATTATGCTTTTAGTCCTGAAGAAGTTTCTATCAGTGCACAAATGGCTATGAAGAAATTTCGTCAATCTTTATTACTTGACCTTTCAAAATGCTATGACCAATTTTCTCAGCAAGGTTTATTAGCTGAATTAGCCGATATTGATAGTCACTTAGGCCGCACCAGTATTGATATAAAGTTATTGGGCAAACGTGCAGATCAAGCTGATCTTGAAGATATTTCTTAAACCATGAACCCTCGCCTTCACGCCAAGATTTTAAAAACCGGCAGCTTAACCCGTAGAGAAATCGTGGTTTTGAAATATTTATGTGAGGGCTATATGCGTAAAGAAATTGCGCTTAAAACATTTCGGTCTTATGGCTGTATATCCAAACAGGTTGAAAGCATTGCTGAAAAATTACAGGCCCATAGCAGTACTGAAATTGTGGCCATTGCAATAGCTGAGTGCTTAGTTGAAATACAGCTGATTAAACCGGAACACCACATTTTATTAAACAGCGTACTGGCTCTTTTAATGATTGGGCAGCTTTATAGCCCGATGGGCAGACGACCGCCAAGCCCGCCTTCCTTTCGAATTATGAGAATTAGAACGGAGTTTCATTAATGCCCGTTTTGCATACGTTTGATAATTCGGTGCAGTTGGTAAAAAGCAGTAAAGATTTTCCTATTGTGATTTTAAAATCACTTAAACAGGCGCATCAGCTACAGATATGGCAGGGGATAAAAAATACTAATATTGAATTATCTGAACTGTTAGCCAAAAACAAAGATTTAGAGGGTTTAAAACAGGCACTTGACGGGCAATTAGTGATGAGCCGTGATGATGCAGAACGTTACTACAAAGCAGGAAAAAACAATGAATAAGATGTGGGGGATTAAATTTTATGTCCTCGCCTGATTAGTCGTATGAATTAAAAAAACCGGAGGATTGTTATGAATATAGAAGATCTTGAATATGCATTAGCCAAACAACTATCGCAAGAACAATTAACACTAATAATTGATACTGATTATGGGGAGTTATTTTTAGAAGGTGACGAAGGTCGAAAAGCAGTTAAAGCTATACGCCGCATTTTAATGATGTCGTTGAATAATCAACAAGGGGGTAAATCATGAACGCAGTCGTCTCAGCTAACAGCCACCAGATAACTATCGAAGAATTATTGTCTCGCGAAGAAAAAGAGCGGGGCTATGCTATTCAGAAACTGGACTCAGAATTATTATTAAAAAGGGTGAAGGACGGGGGTCAATCGGGCGACTTTTTAGCCAAGGCTTTTTTATCGGCTTACGATATGAGCCCTTTTAAATTATCACTAGGTCAGTTAATCAAAATTGACTCTGAAGGCAAGCGCTTATTCCAGCAAATTCTACATATTCGTAACGTCCCGGGCTGGTCCGATCTTGAATATAACGAGATTGCAGGAAAGATTGATGATTTGTTAGCTAAGGAGCGTTTAAATGTGCCATCAATTTCCGAGTGATAAGGGCTGGTTACGGCAGTATATTCCAAAACCCACACATGACCAACTGCATGATTTTATTGAGGGCGTAGGTAAACGGCTGGATCATATTCGCCTGCCAGATTACAAACAGATTGATTCGGCACGGATGTCGAGTTTTCGCAGCTTAATGGGGGTGGTGGCATGAAAAATCCAGGCCAACACAACTCTGAATTCAGACAGTATGAAAGTGTGATCGCCGAATCTAAAGCAAAAACACACCAGCAACCCAGCAAAATGGCGGTAAAAGATGGGGTAGCACGGCGAAAAGTGGAAGCATTAATGGAGCAACAGAAATTAGCTAGGGAGCTTGATTTATGGACTACAACGTAAACGGACTGGTTGTTGAGCGATTAAAAGACCAGTACCAACTAAAAACGCGCGGGCAACATCTGCGCGAAGGGATTTGTCCGCAATGCGACAAAAAATCACTGTGGAGCTGGGTGGCAACACCTGGCGTGGTGCAATGTAATAAAGTGAGTAAATGCGGTTACAACGAAAGCACTAAAAACCTGTTCCCTGATTTATTTGAGGATCTGGATAAAAAATATCCGAAAACCAAAGATAATCCCCATGCCACTGCGGACGCTTACTTATCGATGGTACGCGGTTTTGATCTTGAGAAACTGCGAGGTTGTTACAGCCAGAATGAATACTATCACCCGCATGGCGATAGGGGTACGACCAGCATCCGCTTTTATCTAAGCATGAAGGACGCGGTTTATTGGGAACGCTTGCTGGATGTGGTGACCATTACCGACCCAAAAGACGGCAGCAGCGAAACCCGTAATATGAGCTTTAAAGGCTCGTTTAGAGGGATGTGGTGGCAGCCACCAGGGCAAACTATAGAAAAAGGCAGCACGGTTTATTTAACGGAGGGTATTTTTGATTGCGTTGCATTGTGGCTGGCCGGTAAAAAAGCCTGTGCCATCATGTCTGCCGGCTCTTTACCCAAGGCCAGTTTAGAAAAGTTTTTTGGCCTGCGGATTAATTGGCGACTGGCTTTAGATAATGATGGGGCTGGGCGTAAATACAGCCATAAACACGTTAAATGGTTGTTGGAACAGGGCGAACATGCCGGGGCTATTTTTAGCAGTGAATTGTTAAGCAAACGAGACTGGAACGATCTGCATCAGCGGCAACAACTCACCTCAGAGGATTTTAGAAACTATAAATACTATGGCAAACTGGAATTGGTTAAAACCGCGCACGAAAAAGCCCAGCTGATGTATGACCATGCTAGTTTTAAGGAACTGCTATTTACCTTCAGCCATTTTAAACGCATGTATCGTTGTACTGTTGATATTGATGCCCATAAAAAAATGGAAGAGGAACTCAACCAGGCCGATAAAAACAGTGATGAAATTGCCCTCGGTGCCTTTCATGTTGCTGGTAAAGCCATTCAGGAAGGCAATTGCGATATTAATTTATTACATATCTTAGAAAGTGAAGTTGGCGAAGACCCGTTATACCGGGTAAAAGTTTGTTTTGATAACGGCGCGCCCAGTCGGCAAATCGACCTGGGCGGCAATTCATTTTCCTCTTCAGCGGAGTTTAAAAAATCAATTATGAGTAAAGCACCTGGCGCATTATGCACGACTACAGCAAAATCATTAGAACACCGATTTACACGTTGGTTTAAAAAGAAACCCATTAGCGTTAAAACCCTGGACTATGCTGGTTACAACAAAGAAACCGACGCCTATATATATAAAGAGTGGGCGGTACAGGCCGGTAAAATTATTAAAGTTAATTCTGACGGTTTTTTTGAGTTAAAACAATTTGGTATTAAAACCCATGTCGATTTAAAGCAAAAACTCACAGATAAAACGCCGGTTCCCTGGTTGAGTCAATACAAAACCGCTTATGGTGACTGGGGACTTGTAGCCCTGACCTGGTGGGTTGGTGCCTTATTTGTTGAACAGATTCGGCAAGATTATCGTAGTTACCCGTTTATCGAAATTGTGGGTGAGGCCTCTTCCGGAAAAACGGATATGGTGGATTTTTTATGGAAACTACTGGGTCGAGAGGGTGATAGTTTTAATCCCAACAGCTCATCACTAGCGGGGCGTACCCGCAAAATGGCCGAGGGATCATGTGTGCCTTTGGTGTTTAATGAAACTGATAATGAAACCGCTGCGCAAAATAATCATGCGAAAAAATTTAATTGGGATGAGTGGAAAGATTTGTTTGACGGCCTGATCGGTCGGGTGCTGGGGGTAAAAACTCAGGATAATAAAACCCGCAACACCCTGTTTAGATCAGCCCTGTGTATTGTGCAAAATATGTCGGTGTTTGCTAGTGAAGCGATACTCAGTCGAATTATTCATCTGCAATTTGACCGCACACACCATAGCCAGGCCGGCAAAACTTCATCAGACCATTTGAAACGGTTGGCCATTACTGATGTAAGTGGATTTTTATTACAGACCAATGTACGCTCAAAAGAATTTATGGATCAGTTTGCCCGGCAGCTGCCGCTGCATATTAAAACCCTGCAGGGAAATGACAATATCACCCTGGCCAGAATTATAGAAAATCACGCTAAATTGA